>DAOSLL010000259.1:0-5930 GCA_035368905.1 Rhodoferax sp. | reverse complement strand
GTGAAGAAGCCCGCAAAAAACTCGAAGACGAGCTAAAGAAGCCGGCCTCCGAGCGCAAAACACCGGAATTTGGGTCGGACAAGGACTTTCAATTGATTCAGGCCGTCAAGCAGCTCAAGGGCCAGCCGGTGGTGGTGAGCAAGACACAGGTTGAACGCGCCGAAGAAAAGAAAGAAAACTAGGGTTTCCTCACGGATGCATGACGCTGACCTGCTGCGCTACTCACGCCATATTCTGCTCGATGACATTGGCCTGCAGGGGCAGCAACTGCTGCAAAGCGCACGGGTGCTGATGATTGGAGCGGGCGGGCTTGGTTCAGCGGCCGCTTTGTTTCTGGGCTCGGCCGGGGTGGGTCACATCACGGTGGTGGACCCTGATGTGGTGGACCTGACCAATTTGCAGCGCCAGATCGCCCATACCGAAGCCCGCGTTGGTCAACCCAAGGTTTTGTCCATCCAGACCGCCATTGCGCAGATCAACTCGACCGTCAGGGTGACTGCTGTTGGGGCCCGTGCTGACGCTGTGCTATTGAATGAATTGGTCGCGCAAGCCGATGTGGTGCTGGATTGTTGCGACAATTTTGCGACCCGCCATGCCATCAATTTTGCCTGTGTATCTCACCGCAAGCCGCTGGTGTCGGGTGCTGCCATCCGCTTTGATGGTCAAGTCTGTGTTTACGACCCGCGCGATGCGCATTCGCCCTGCTACGCGTGCGTGTTTCCGCCCGACAGCACCGTGGCTGAAACCCGTTGCGCCATCATGGGCGTTTTTGCGCCACTGGTGGGGCTTGTTGGCACTTTGCAGGCAGCCGAGGTGCTCAAGCTGATCAGCGGTGTCGGGCGTGCGCTGACCGGTCGTTTGCTGATGATTGAGGGTCGCGCAATGGAATTTACCGAATTCCGGGTGAATCGCAGCGCTGGCTGCCCAGTCTGCGCAGCGGTGGCCTGAGGGGGCGCGAAAAAACCCCCGGTCAAGGCAAGTAACAACTGCCGTGGCGCTTGCGAAAGTCCCGTGGCAACTCTGGATTGGTTGTGGCAAATAGCCCGGCCCTGGCCAGGCGCGCGGCGTTTTCCTCGGCGGCATAAGGCCCGAGGCTGTGTTTCCAGCGGTTTGACCAAGCGTGACCAGAGCGCACCAGAGTGGCAGCTATATCCTGCTGCCCGACCTGCACACGCGCCAGGCCTCGGCCATAGTCGTCCCGGTACCGAACTTCAACCGACACCGTGCCAGATGCCACCAGAGCTTGCAGGGCGGCACGTGCGGCTTGACCACCAGGTTGACAGATTTCGGGTGCGTCGATGCCCAGCAGGCGCAGTTTTCTTGCCGCGCTGGCATCTTGTGGCTGCACCCACAGGGTGTCGCCGTCGGGCACGGCAGTGACGCGACCGACAAAAATCTCGGCGGCATCGGCCACATTTGTTATCAGCACGGCAGCCAACGCCATTTGCATCAGACAGCGTGCAGTCGCGGTTTCTCGAATCACCAATGGGTTACCTCGTGCAGCAGGAAATTCTGATGAGAAAGCGGCAGTCTGATGACGTATCAGGAAAAGCCAAGTCAGGCATGACTATGCAAGCCTGTTGTGAGTATCAGGCCAAATTTGAACCTGTTAGACTTGAATTTTCAACGCTAGGCATTGTTGTGAACTCCAAGTCAGCACCACTCATGGTTGACCTGCGGCAGTTGCAGTTGGACGATGCACGTGCGCTGCTTGGACACGCTTCTCACCAACTGCCGTCAGTCGAAATCGGGGCCACGTCGTATTTGCAGGCGTTGATCGACAAGCTGTGTGAGTTGTCTTTGAAAGATCCACTGACCGGTTTGTCCAACCGGCGCTTTTTTCAAAATGTATTGGGCCGCGAAATTGAAGTGGTGGCGCGCTCGGGTGAACCGGCTTTGCTGCTGATGCTTGACATTGACTTTTTCAAAAAGGTCAATGACAGCTACGGACACCCGGCCGGTGATGCGGTGTTGCAAGCGGTTGCCAAAACGCTGTCAGCTTGCGTACGCCCGATGGATACAGTGGCACGCTTTGGCGGAGAAGAATTTGTCATCATCCTGCCAAGCTGTCAGAGCTCATATGGGTTTCAGGTGGCTGAGCGGATTCGTGCCGCTGTCAGCGCGATGATTGTCACGGTTGCACCCGGCGTCACTATTCGGGTCACCATCAGCATTGGCGGTGCCTATGCACCGCGCTGGGTCCGCTCGACGGCCGAGCTCTGGGTTGACCGGGCCGACATCGAGCTCTACCGGGCCAAATCTGAAGGCCGAAACCGGGTGTGCATTGAGCCGCAGCCAATTTTGGCGGTCAGTGCAGAGGAGAAACATTTGCTGTTTGGTCCGCTCTCCATGGATGATCCAGGCTGGATCGAAAGCATGGTTGGTGATGGTTCTGTCGGTTCATCAGGCAGTTTAATGAAAAGAGTGAACTGATATGAGTGACGTGAGCACATCCCCCACCGCAGAAAAAGAGTTAACCCCGGTGCCCTTGAAGCCTTTGGGTAAAGTGTTGGCAGTGACCAGCGGCAAGGGTGGGGTGGGCAAGACATTTATCTCCGCCAATCTGGCTGCAGCTCTGGCCAAGCGCGGGCAGAAAGTGCTGGTATTGGACGCTGACCTGGGGTTGGCCAATCTGGATGTGGTGCTGAACCTTTACCCAAAGATTACCCTGCATGACGTGTTTACCGGCAAAGCCAAGCTGGAAGAGGCCATCGTGCGTGCGCCAGGTGGGTTTTCGGTGCTGCTGGCGGGTTCCGGCATGGTCGAGTACTCGCGCCTGACTCCCAACGTGCGCGACGATTTTCTGCACATCATTTCCGGACTGCTGCCGCACTACGACATCGTGCTGCTCGACACCGGTGCCGGTATTTCAGACGTGGTGCTGTTTGCCGTGTCGCTGGCCTCCGAAGTGCTGGTGGTGGCTACACCTGAACCGACCTCATTGACCGATGCCTATGCCACCATCAAGGTGCTGGTGGGTGAGCAGCAGCGCAGAATCATCCGTATGGTGGTCAATCAGACCGCCCGCATGGGTGATGGCCGCGCCATCACCACCCAGTTGCAGCAGGTACTGGACCGCTTTGTAGTGGCCAAGCCAGGCGAGAAGGTGCGACTGATTCACATGGGCGACATCCCGGTTGATCCTTCAGTTCGCCAAGCCGTGATGCGGCGCCAGTTGTTGATGACCTCCATGCCAGGTTGTCCTGCCGCGCTGGCCATCTCGCAATTGGCCGGCAAACTCGAAGACATGCTGATCACCAGACCACAGTAGGTTTTTGCCTGCCTTCTACCGGTTCTGGCAGTCCGGGTTCAGGCCGTGATGATCCAGCCCTCCAGCGGGTCAAGGTCGGCGGGTAATCCGTAAAGTGGGTCTCCTGCCGCAAATCGAACCTGTGCCCAGGCTGCCTGCATCAGGCACAAAACCGCATCAAGCGCGTCGCCGCTGCCATCATCTACCAACGCGTCACGCTGGGCGTGGCTGAGTTTCAGATGCAGTTGCAGCCGGGTTTGGCCTTGCTCCAGCGCGGTGATCAGGTCTTTGCGGGCGATCAGGCGCTCAGGTGTCTGGCGTGCCTTGTCATCGCTTTTGTAGCTGCGTCGGCCAAGCACCTCGCGTGCCAGCAGACCCGGATAAGCCTCCAGCGCTACCCGCATTGGCTGCCCCACGTCATTGCGGTTGCTCGCAGCGCCGTCATGCAAGCCGGGCAAAGTGATGCCGGCTTGCAGCAGCAGGGGCAGACCGGCGTGAAGCATGAACGCCACTGGCGGATTGACCCACTTCATGCTGGGACTTGACCCGGCTGGCCGATCGGTTGCCCGGTGGGCAAATTTGCCCCCGACCGGTCGCGCATGGCAAAAGGCCGCAAATTCATGACGAATCTGCTCCCGGCTCAAGCCGCAGTAATGTGCCAGGCAGGCCTGCCAGGAAGTGGGCCAACCCAGGGTCTGCACCAACTCGCGCGGCAGGCCAAATGGCAGATCAAAGGCCCCCAGCCATCGCTGTGGCAGCTTCAGCCACGCTCCCCAATCGGCCAGACTCTCAAACTTATCCAACTTTGATAGCACGACACGCCCGCCGGACAAGGTTCCCAGCGCCAAGACAATGGGTTTCTTGCGAGATGGTGCACAGGAGAAATCACAACCTAGCAGTACTTGGGCTGGTACTTGCCGGGATAAAGTCCGAGCTTGCAGCACAGGGGGTGCTTCAGCCAGACGCGAAATCAGGCGCGACCGATGATGGATGCGGTAGCCATCAGTTCCTCAAGCAAGGCAAGCGATACCTGGCCCGATACAGAGTAGGGATCAAGCTCTGGTTTTTCGGCATACTTGAGCAAAATCGATGCGTTGATGCGGGTCATGTTGACCTCGCCCATGGTCCAGCCGGCAAACTCGCGCTCGGTAATTTCCTGGTAGTGCAGCAATACCACGTCTTTGTGGCGCGGATCGCGCTGAATGTGACCGTAAAGCTCGTTGACCGCCATCCGGCCACCTTCGAGCACCTGCAAAAAAATGCCTCCGCCGTAGCACAAGACCCCGGTCACACCGCTTGCCGGATTGTGTGCGCGCGACTGATGCAGGATCGATTCAATGGCATCTGGACTGGTGTCCACGGCACGGCTGGCATAAAGCAAACGAACCAACATGGTTAGCCTTTCTGGGGAATAAGCGACAGGAATTCGCGACGCAGGTTGGCATCCTTGAGGAAACTACCGCGCATGACCGAGTTGATCATTTTGCTGTCGACATCCTTGACACCACGCCAGCTCATGCAGAAATGGCTGGCTTCCATGACAATCGCCAGGCCATCGGGCTGGGTTTTTTGCTGGATCAGGTCGGCCAACTGAACCACGGCTTCTTCCTGAATTTGTGGCCGACCCATTACCCATTCCGCCAGGCGAGCGTATTTGGACAAGCCAATGACATTGGTGTGTTCGTTGGGCAGCACGCCTATCCAGATTTTGCCCATGATGGGGCAAAAATGGTGGCTACAGGCGCTGCGTACCGTGATCGGCCCGACGATCATCAGTTCGTTCAAATGCTCGGCGTTGGGGAATTCGGTGATGGCAGGTGCCGTGACATAACGACCCTGAAACACTTCCTTAAGGTACATTTTGGCCACCCGGCGGGCGGTCTGATCCGTGTTGTGGTCATTTTCCGTGTCAATCACCAGACTGCTGAGCACCCCTTTCATTTTTGCTTCAACTTCGTCGAGCAGCAAGTCAAGTTCGCCTGGCTCAATGAACTCGGCGATATTGTCATTGGCATGAAAGCGCCTGCGTGCCGCCTTAAGGCGAGCACGGATCTTGACGGATACTGGCGTACCTTCGTCTGGGTCAACTGAATTCATGGTGTGGGTTGGGGTTAAACATCAGGCGGACATCGTATCAGCGTTTTGATTTAAGGGTTATTGGCCTTCAGCCCTTACGGATATTGCGCATCTAGCTATAATATCAATAGCGTTTTCCATTGACAAATAGAAGCAGGCGCATCAGCAGCAGGGCCGTATGGTCCAGCAACTTCACCCACCAGGCGCGTCCGGCGTGCTGCAAGCGGTCCAGCGGACGGGCGTGGCAGGCCATGGCCTGCTCCAGTTCCTGACGTAAATCCTTTGCAAAAGGTGCTGCTTCAATCACCAGATTGGCTTCGCGTGCCAGCAGCAGGCTCAACGGATCCATGTTGGAGGAGCCCACCGTGGCCCAGCTCTGGTCGATCACGGCCACTTTGGCGTGCAGAAAGCTCGCGGCGTACTCAAATATCTCAACGCCTGCTTCCAGCAAAGGCTCGTACAGCGCGCGGGCGGCGTGGTATTGCATGAAATACTCGTATCTCCCTTGCAACAGCAGGCGCACCCGCACCCCACGCTGCGCCGCATGAATCAGGCTTTTGCGGATCTTGCGGCCGGGCAGGAAGTACGCATTGGCCAGAATGAT
>DAOSLL010000258.1:0-5938 GCA_035368905.1 Rhodoferax sp. | reverse complement strand
AGACCTTTGGGCAGCGACTGTGCCGCCGCCTTGGTGGCGGCATCAATGTTGCGCCAGATCGCCTGCGCGTCGGCGACACCGAGCACCTGCCCGAGCTTGAGCAACACACGCTGCACGTCGGCATGGGTTTTGGGTTCGAGCACCAGCACCTTGATGCCCAGCGACTCCAGCCGCAAACCGGCACGCGACGAGCTTGCCAGCAGCACCAGATCGGGCTTGAGCGCCACCACCGCCTCGATATTGGGGTCGAGGCCACCGCCGACCTGGGGCAGCTTTTTGACGCTGTCAGGGTAGTTCGAATAACGGTCCACCCCGATCAGCCGGGCGCACTGGCCAAGTTCGCAAACGCTCTCGGTCAGCGACGGCAGCAGGCTGACGATGCGCTGCGGCGGCTGGGCAAAGCTGATGCTCACTCCCCGGTCGTCGGTGACTTGCAGCGCCTGCGCCGGGCTTGCCGCCAGCAACATGGCCATGCTGCCCAGCCACAGCCAAATCGCACCGGCTGTGCCAAGCCCGCGCCATCGGACCAGGCGCAAGGCCAAGCTTGGCGCATAGCCAAGCTGAACCATCTCGAAGATCGAAATGTTCGCCTTTGCCGCCAGGCAGGCCAGCCAGCGCGGTTGGCAAACCCGCCGTTGCGGCAACGACAACCCGCTGTCAACAAAACACTTCATGCCACATCCTTCAAAGTCAGCGGCAAACCAGCCGCCATCAGCGTTACCCGCTGGCAGGTGCGGGCCACGTCCTGGTTCAAGTTGCCCAGGGCATCGACAAAGCAGCGCACCTCGCGCCCGATTGGGATCACGCCCAGTCCAATCTCGTTGCCAACCAGCACCAGTGGGCCGGAGACTCTGCCAATTGCTTTTAAAAGCATAGCTATCTGCGCAGTATGGACGGGGGCTGAAGGCTGATTTGACTCATCATTGAGGCTGGTTTGATGGTCTGGCGGCTGGCGCGGTGCAGATGCGGCATCAAAGGGCATCAGCCAGTTGGTCAGCCATAGCGTCAGGCAATCTACCACGATCAGGGTGTCCGGGCGGCTGTGGGCGCGAATCGCCTGCGCCAGTTGCCATGGCTCCTCCACCGTCGTCATGCCGGGCACGCGCAGCAGCCGGTCGGCCTGGTGGCGCGCAATGCGCAGGCGCATTTCGTCGTCGCAGGCCAAGGCGGTGGCAATCAACACCGCCTGGTTTTGACCAGACTGCACCAGCCAGGCCTGCGCCAACGCCTCGGCGCGGCGCGACTTGCCGCTTTTCTGGCCACCCAGAATCAGCTCACTACGGGCAATGGACTGGCGCATCATCCTGGCTTCCTCAGTTGACCGCTTGTGTTCATCTCTAAGTCCTTATGTGCATTTACTTTTTTAGCTTCGATGGGATTCACCCATTGGGTCACAGAGCTACGCACCCAATTGAACCACTGGCACTGCGACCGGGGTCGTTGCGCCTCCGGGCGGGCCGGAGCTGTGCGTCGTCGTCGCCCCTGCGGGGCGCAGCCATGCCGCAAGGCTGGCCTGGTTCAAGCCGTCCAAACGTGCGCAAGCACATTTGGAGCCGCGGCTTTTGCCCTACCCAGCCGCACCGCCAGCGGCCCACTTGGGCGCGTCCAACTGAGGAATCTAGGATCATGGCAAACCCGCGCCCGGCCAAATGGCGTAGTTGTTGATGGTCAAGTGTTGGGATCCTTATTTCTGCTTCCAGACCAGACCCGCATAGATTGCCCGCCCGGGCTGGTTGTAACCGTAGGCGGTCTGGTACTGGCGGTCAAACAGGTTGTCGATGCGCGCTGTCAGCGTCAAAGTCGGGCTTAGGGTGTAGCGCGCGGTCAGGTTGGCCACGGTGTAAGCGCCAAGTTCGGGGCGCGTGGCCAGGTCTGGGCGCGCGCCGGTGTAGCGTAGATCACCGCCCACCGTCCAGGCCCCCAAAGGCAGCGATGCGCCAACAGCGGCCATGGTTTTGGCCCGGCGAATCAGTTGCTGGCCGGTGCTCTCGTTGACCGGGTCCTGCTGGGTCAGGCTGGCGCGCACATCGGCCCCGGCGAACTTGCCGCTGTAGCTGACTTCCAGCCCCCGGTTGGAGGCATCACTCACATTGTTGAAGCTGAAGGTGGCAAAGTCATACAAAAGCATGTCTGACAGGCGGGTTGAGAACAGCGTGGCCCGCACCACCTGGCCCGCCTGTGCCCATTGCAGACCAATTTCATTGGAGCGTGCCGTCTCTGGCTTGAGCAGCGGATTGCCCGAAAACGGGTCATACAGATAGCCCAGCGGCGGCAAGTTGAAGGCGGTCGATGCGCTGGCAATCAGCTTCCAGGCGGGCGTGAACGCGTAGCCATAGCCGAGATAACCGGTGCTCTGCGCGTCGAGCCCATCAGCGCTGTCGCGTCGCACGTTGGCTTGCAGGGAATGCGCGCCCAAGGTGGCAGTCAGGCCGGCAAACAGCGCCGTCACACCGCGATCACGGTCCAACCCGGGACCATAGATGTCGGCCGTGGTGATCGACTGCTGCTGGTACTCGGCACCGACGGTGGCCTGCCAGTTGCCGATGGTGATGCTATTGGTCCAGTTAGCAGTACGGGTCTTGGTCACGGCCAGACTGTCGTAGGGATAGGCAGTCAGCCGGGCATCGTAGCTTGACTTTTCACGGCCATGGCTCAGGGTCAACTCACTGCGCCAGGCCTCGGTGAACTGGTTATGGCTGTAGAGCGACCAGGTGTCGGTGATGTTGCGCCCCTTGTAAACATCGGTGACCGTGCCAAAGCCACCGCCATCAAAGTCAAATTCACCATCATTGCCCTGCGCCCGCAGGCCCAGGGTCTGGCCGCTGCGCCATTCGTGCGACAGGGCCAGGCTGTAGTTGGTATTGCGATAACCATCTGCGTCCGGGTTTTCATTGGGATACTGCGCGGCGTTCATGGACGAAAAACTGTCGGTACGATGCTGCCCGACACCCAACGCAAACCGGGTGTCGCCAACCTGCCCGCTGATGCCTGCCGTAGCGCGCTTGCTGCCATAGGAGCCAGCCTCAAGCTGGGCATAGCCAGCCGGTTTGCCGTTGCCCTGGCGCGTGAACACCTGAATCACACCACCAATGGCCCCGCTGCCGTAAATGGCCGACACGTTGCCACGCACCACCTCAACCCGGTCAACCTGATCGAGCATGATGTGCTCCAGGCTGATGGCACCGGTGCTGTCTTGCCGGGTCAGCGGGACACCATCGATCAGCACCAGCACCCCGAGCGAGGCACTGCCGCGCAGCAACAGGCTGGAAGTGGTGCCACGGCCGCCGTTCTGGATGAATTGGAAACCGGCTTCGTTGGACAGCAGCGCAGGCAGATCAACCGCCTGCGAGCGCTCGATCACATCACGGGCGATCACCGTGGTGTGGGGCAAGGCATCGGTCAGCAGTTGCTGCGAACGGCTGGCAGTCACCACCACCTCTTTCAGCGCAGCCTCGCCCTGGCCTTGCGCCAGTACCGGGAAGGCGGCAAACACAGCCATGGCAGTCGCGCCAAGGCGCACGGGTACGCGACCGCACCGGGAGGAAACAAGAATTTTCATAGTCGGGTGAAGAAACCATCAAAAGCCCTCACCGTCGTCCCCGACGGTGCCTGAGCGTCACGGTGCCGCGTTGAAAACGCGCCACCACCGTGTTGGCCGGTATCCGGGCTGGTGGAATCAACCGCCATCGCCTTCCCAAGCGCTTGTTCAAAACGCTCAGTGGCCGTGATGGAAGCGGCACCTTGCAGTGCGTCCACTTACCGTTGCGGGGGCAGCGCAGGTTAGGTTGGCTGAACATCAGCCTGACCCTCCTGCTTCCCGTTGAACTGCAGCGTGTGAACCACACCGCGAGCACCAACGCTGCCCATTCTAGCCGGGCCAACTTGCCAAAACCCTACAATGCTGGCCTATGTCAGACCTGTCACAAATTGACCAAATCACCGATCGGGTTGAGCGCCTGCTGGTGCGCTACGAAGAACTCACCCGCACCAATGCCCTGCTGTACACCCAGATTGACAGCTTGACGCAAGAGCGCAACTCACTCAAATCGCGCCTTAGCGCAGCGCGTGCCCGGGTCGATGCACTGCTTGAGCGATTGCCTGAAGACAGCCCCGGCAGCAGCCTGAAAGCGGCTTTCAAATCCGCTCCAACGACCACTTCGGGGGATGAGGCATGAAGCAGCTCGAAGTGAAAATCATGGGCCAAAGTTACCTGCTGGGCTGCCCTGACGGTGGCGATGCCCGGCTGCTCGATGCTGTCGAGCGGGTTGACAATGCCATGTGCAAGATTCGCGAAGCTGGCAAGGTGCGCGCACGTGACCGCATCGCAGTGCTGGCGGCGCTGAACCTGGCATTTGACCTGTCGGACCGGCATGCACAGCAGGTCACAGCGCCCGACAGCGCGTCCGGGCAATCCGCCGAAATGACGCAGCGACTGGCGGCGCTGCTGACCCGACTGGACACCGCGCTCAACCGCGACGACCAACTGCTCTGATTGGCTTGACGAGAAGTTCCCGGTAATCACTGCACCACCGTGCTGGCAGGTGGCGTTTGATTGGTCTGGCGAAACACACGGCCCACATCGACCGCATCAAAGCAGTACTGCTGGCTGCAAAAACTGCAGCCCTCTTCAATAAGATCGCGCTCTTGCAAGATGCCTTGCGCCTGCCATGGGTGTGTGGTCGGCCAGCAGGGGTACCCCAGCGCCAGCGCAAATGTCCATGGATTGGCAATGACCGAACGACCTTGGCGCGCAAGTCAGTCCCCCTGCTTGCCACCCCAAACAGAAGCAGCAGATGCGCAAATGAAGCGCAACCAACCAGCACTGGTGGCAGCATGGTGAGTGGACTTTTTCAGTCTTCGTATGCCGTTCAATCAAGCAAGCCAACGTACCAATTAGCCCGGCCCACAATCCGAGCCAAGCCGCAACAAGCAAAGGCAATCCCATCAAGGTGAGATCCAGTACCCACAACCCAGGCAAAGGAAAGTTGAACAAAAGCCAGCCCTCACAGAATAAAGCGAATAGTCGCGGAGCTACAAGTTTGGATAGCACACCGCGCTCCCTATAGTGGGTATGGCAAAGAATTGTGATGCCAGGCAGGACCCTCTTCATAGCTTCATTTCCAAACAAGGGTAAACCCTGGAAATCACAAAGAAGGGTACATTGTCCATTTTGAAAATGTCCACACGATTGATTGACTACCACTCTCTCGCCATCATGACTACGCCCACTCTTGACCTGGTTCATTGTGTCTTTGCCAAGACAATCGAAGGTCAACAAGAAGTAAAGACTCGAGCAAGAAAACTACCGCCACTACTCAGACGTTTGCTTATTCTGATCGACGGCAAACACACTGGTCGCGAGCTGTCAACCTATATGGCGGGACAGAATGTGGTGGAAATGCTCAATGAATTGATCAAACAAGATTGCATATCTGTGGTGCAGACAGCAACACCATCTGCTGTCATTGCAGCATCTGCCGATGCCACGTCCACGCCGACGCTCGCTAGCCCATTTCAGCAACCCCCTGAAGGGCGCACCTCCAAAGAATTGGAAATGGCACAAAATTTCATGATCAACACCATCAATGCAGAGTTTGGCCAGCACATGTGCTTGTCATTGATTGAAGCGATCAGTTCATGCGAATCAACGGCGGAGCTGCGGCAACTGTACCCATCTTGGTACCAGACCATGAACACCAGTCATAACGCCAGCAAGGATCTTCCTGGATTGGTCGAACGACTCATGGTCGTGCTTTGACCCGGTCGTTACGGCGAGGAAGCACAGGTTGAATCCTGTCGCGAGTCATTCGCCATCCCCTGAAGTCTGCTTCCCGGAATAAACGCCTCGGTTCACCTCCTCAATCGGGTTTTGGGCGTGCATAGCGCGGCCAGAAATGTTGCAGGCCATACTCAAAAGCCTTCTTCTTCGCGCACCCTA
>DAOSLL010000257.1:0-5948 GCA_035368905.1 Rhodoferax sp. | reverse complement strand
GAAGAAACATCACCCGTCCCGACTTTTCCTTTTTTATGTCTTCTTGTTTCAGGCGGTCATACAAGTATTATCCTCCTGAAAAGCCATTTCGAAATGGAAACCCTTGGAAATACGATTGATGATGCGGCCGGTGAGGCGTTTGACAAATCGGCCAAGCTGCTGGGCTTGCCTTACCCCGGCGGGCCGGCCCTGGCGAAGCTGGCCCAAAGCGGCAACCCGATGGCCTACAAGTTGCCGCGCCCATTGCTGCACAGCGACAACCTCGATTTTTCCTTCGCCGGGCTCAAGACGGCCGTGATGGTGCAGGCAAAAAAGTGTGCTGCGGCCCAAAGTTGCCTGGTGCCAGCGCTGCCGCCTGAAACCTTGGCAGATCTGGCGGCATCAACACAAGCCGCGATTGTCGAAGTGCTGGTGAAAAAGTCGCTGGCGGCGCTCAAACAAGCCCAGATGCAACGGCTGGTGGTGGCCGGTGGGGTCGGTGCCAACCGGAACCTGCGCGAGCAGCTCAACGCCGAATGCGCGCGCCGTGGCGTGCGTGTGCATTATCCGGAACTGCATCTGTGCACCGACAACGGTGCCATGATTGCCATGGCCGCAGCCATGCGACTGCAGTCGGGCCAACAAAAAGCCAGCGAGGTTTACGCTTTTGACGTCAAACCGCGCTGGCCGCTGGATGCCATTGTTGGTAGCTAAATCAGGTTGTAGCCCTTATGGGATATGCGCTGACAGCTATCATTTTCAGTGAATCACCAACTCGGTGACGCGACTGACCGGCACCACCTTGGTCAGCTTCAGGGTCAGCACGCCATTTTCCAGCTTGGCTGCGCTTTGCGTGGCATCAATGTCTTGCGGCAGCTCGCAGGCAAAACGGTATTGGCGCGGCGAACCTTCGGCGCTGGACAGGCGCACCACATTGCCTTCGATGCCAACCACCAGTTGCTCGCGGCTGACACCTGGCACGTCAAACGACAGGGTGAATGACTGCTCATCTTGCTCGATTGTTGCGGTGGCGCTTTGGCCGCGAGACTCCTGACCTGGTTCCAGAAATTGCGCCGACGGACGGCTGGTGGTGTAAACATGACGGCGAAAGCCAACCGGGGTGAGAGGGGTAAACAGCATGAGAAAACTCCTTGTAAACTGCGCGGCCTTCACAACGAATCTGCCGCTTGGGTCTAATCTGTGCGCTCTCGCACGCTTTTCAAGAGAAATTTCACCATGTTTATTCTTTTTCCCAGGGTCTTGAAATGGCTCGCTTTGGCGCTATTTCTGCCCGTTTTTGCCCTGGCGCAGCCATCTGTAGGACCGATCAAGATCGCCATGATCGAGGGGTTGAGTGGTCCGTTTGCCAATCCTGGCGAAGCAGTGTTTCGCAACCTGCTGTGGGCCACCGAGCGGGTCAACGCGCGCGGCGGGGTCAGACTGCCAGCGAGCGCGGGCGGCAACCAGCCACTGGTGCTGGAGCGTTTTGACAGCAAAGGGCAAAACGAAGAAGCGTTGACCGCCCTCAAGGCTGCCATTGACCGGGGTGCGCGCATCGTGGCCCAGGGCAACTCGTCGGCACAGGCTGCGGCATTGATTGATGCGATCAACAAGCACAATGAGCGCGAGCCGCAAAAGCGGGTGATTTTTTTGAACTACTCGGCGGTTGATCCGATTTTGACCAACGAAAAATGCAGTTTCTGGCATTTCCGCTTCGATGCCCATGCCGACATGCGCATGAGTGCGTTGATGTCGGTGATAAAGGACGACGCTGCGCTCAAAAGTGTTTACATCATTGGCCAGGACTACAGTTTTGGCCAGGCGGTGGCGCGGGAAGCACGTCGCCAGTTGACCCAGTTTCGCCCGGATGTGCGCATTGCCGGGGACGAACTTCACGCAGTCGGTCGGGTCAAGGATTTCTTGCCCTACGCGAGCAAGATCAAGGCCAGCGGTGCGCAGGCGGTCATCACCGGCAACTGGGGCAACGACCTGACCTTGCTGGTCAAGGCTGCCAAAGAGGTCGGTTTTGACGGCAAGTTTTACACCTTTTACGGCAACGCGCTGGGCGCGCCAACCGCCATGGGCGATGCCGGCATTGGCCGGGTGCTGGCGGTGGCCGACTGGATGCCCAACGTGCCAGGCGCGCAGAGCGAAGCCTTTTACCAGGCCTTTCGCAAGCGCTTTCCAGACCCGGCAGACGACTATGTGCACATGCGCATGCAATTGATGATGGAAGCCCTGGTGCAAGCCATTGAAGCTGCAGGCACTACAGATTCAATAGCTGTCAGCACACAACTGGAAAGGGCTAGCGTCACTTTTCATTCACAATCTGGCAGCATGCGGGCAGTCGATCACCAGTTCCAGCAGCCGCTGGTGGTGGGGGTGATGGAGCGCAAGGGTGCAGTTGGCGTCAAATTCGACGTGGAAGGCTCGGGTTATGGTTTTCGGGTCATCAAGACCATTGCCGCCGCCGATGCCCAGCAGGCCAGCACCTGCAAGATGCAGCGTCCCTGAGCGCTGTGCGGTGTCTGCGTTTGATGCCCGGGCGGCTCGGATGTCGGCCCGGCTATACTCACAGGCTCTGCGAAATCAGCAGCAGTGCACGTCAGGGGCAGTTCCAGCGCCTGACGCAAGTTCTTAAATCACAGGAAAAAACATGATTGCATCCAGTATCAAAGCCGCTGTTGTCAAAGACAACGCACGCCAAGCCGGTGACACCGGTAGCCCCGAAGTTCAGGTGGCACTGCTCACCGCCCGCATCAACGAGCTGATGCCCCACTTCAAAACCCATGCCAAAGACCACCATGGTCGCCGCGGTCTGCTGCGCATGGTGAGCCGGCGCCGCAAGCTGCTGGACTACTTGAAAAGCAAGGATGCTGACCGTTATGTGGCGTTGATCGCCAAGCTTGGTCTGCGCAAATAATCGCTTGAAGAGAATGACAAACGCCTGAGTTAGGTCACTAGCTCAGGCGTTTTTCACTTGTTTTACGTTGGAGATGGCAAAAACGGAGCGAAGCTGTGTCATTCCAAAGCTGCATGACCCCAAGGTGGGGCGTGTGACTCTGGAATGGCATCGTGTTCTGTGTTGTCTGATCCGGGCTCGGGCGAGGTGGCCTGCACCTTCCAGTAAATCCTAGAACGACAGGAAAAACAGATGACGATGTTCAAAAAAGTTAGCAAGACCTTTCAATGGGGTCAACACACGGTGACGATGGAAACTGGCGAAATTGCCCGTCAGGCCAATGGCGCTGTGATGCTGGACATGGACGGCACCGTGGTGCTGGCCACCGTGGTGGCCAAGACCGAAGGCAAGACCGGTCAGGATTTTTTTCCGTTGACGGTTGATTACCTTGAAAAATTCTATGCAGTTGGCCGGATTCCTGGCAGCTTCTTCAAGCGCGAAGGCCGCGCCAGCGAGTTTGAAACACTGACCAGTCGGCTGATTGATCGCCCGATTCGTCCATTGTTCCCGGAAGGTTTTTTCAACGAAGTGCATGTGGTCGTGCACACCCTGTCACTCAACCCCGAAGTTGATGCCGACATTGCCTCATTGATTGCGGTCAGCGCGGCGCTGTCGATCAGCGGCGTGCCGTTCAGCGGCCCGATTGGTGCTGCGCGGGTGGGCTATGTCAACGGCGAGTATGTGCTTAATCCGGGTATGACGGCGCGCAAGAATTCAGCCATGGATCTGGTGGTAGCTGGCACCGAGTCGGCTGTGCTGATGGTTGAGTCGGAAGCACAGCAATTGTCGGAAGAAGTCATGCTGGGTGCGGTGGTGTTTGGCCATACCCAGGGCATCATTGCCATCAACGCCATCCATGAACTGGTGCGCGATGCGGGCAAGCCGATGTGGGACTGGAAGGCTCCGGCCAAAGACGAGGCGCTGATTGCCAAGGTTGGTGCACTGGCCAACGAGAAGCTGGCAGCCGCCTATCAGATTCGCAACAAGCAGGCCCGCACACAGGCGTGTCGCTCGGCATATTCGGAAGTCATGGCAGGTCTCAAGGCCGACGGCGTTGAGTTTGATGCTGTCAAGGTCGAAGGCATGTTGTTTGACATTGAGGCGGGCCTGGTTCGCGGTCAAATTCTGGCTGGCGAACCGCGCATTGACGGCCGCGACACCCGCACCGTTCGGGCCATCGAAATCCGCAATGGCGTGTTACCCCGCACCCACGGCTCAGCCTTGTTCACCCGTGGCGAAACCCAGGCGCTGGTGGTCACCACCCTGGGCACAGAGCGCGATGCACAACGCATTGACGCGTTGTCCGGCGACTATGAAGACCGTTTCATCCTGCACTACAACATGCCTCCCTTTGCCACCGGTGAAACCGGTCGCCTGGGCACCCCAAAGCGGCGTGAAATTGGCCATGGCCGCCTGGCCAAGCGGGCGCTGGTTGCGGTGTTGCCCAATAAGGAAGACTTTCCCTACACCATGCGTGTGGTGTCTGAAGTGACCGAGTCCAATGGTTCATCTTCGATGGCCTCGGTGTGCGGTGGTTGCATGAGCCTGATGGACGCTGGCGTGCCGCTGAAGGCGCATGTGGCAGGCATCGCCATGGGCCTGATCAAGGACAACAACCGCTTTGCGGTGCTGACTGACATTCTGGGCGACGAAGATCATCTGGGTGACATGGACTTCAAGGTCGCTGGCACCACCAACGGCATCACTGCCTTGCAGATGGACATCAAGATTCTGGGCATCACCAAGGAAATCATGCAGGTCGCACTGGCCCAGGCCAAGGAAGCCCGCATGCACATACTGGGCAAGATGACCGAGGCAATGGGTACCGCCAAAACTGAAGTATCCAATTTCGCGCCACGCCTGTTCACCATGAAGATCAACCCGGAAAAGATCCGCGACGTGATTGGCAAGGGCGGCGCGGTGATTCGTGCCTTGACCGAAGAAACCGGTACCCAGATCAACATCGACGAAAACGGCACCATCACCATTGCATCAAGCGACCCGGCCAAGGCCGAGGAAGCCAAACGCCGCATTGAGCAGATCACCGCCGAAGTCGAGATTGGCAAGGTTTATGAAGGTCCGGTCGTCAAGATTCTTGATTTTGGTGCCTTGATCAACCTGCTGCCTGGCCGCGACGGCTTGTTGCACATCAGCCAGATTGCGCATGAACGCGTCGAGAAAGTCACTGACTATCTGGCTGAGGGGCAGATCGTGCGGGTCAAGGTCATGGAAACCGATGAAAAAGGCCGCGTGAAACTGTCGATGAAGGCTCTGCTGGACCGTCCGGCACCGTCCGCGCAGGATAATCGGGCCTGATGACGGTGCTGAGTTGATATATAATTGATAGCTGCTAACGCATATTGTATAAGGGCTAGAGGCTTAAATGACCATGAAGATGATCGACATGACGGGGTTTGGCGGTGCAGAGATTTTGCATCTGGCTGAGCGGCCTGTGCCGGTGCCGGGTGCGGGCGAAATGCTCATTCGGGTGTCTGCCAGTGGTGTCAATCGTCCGGATGTGCTGCAAAGGATGGGGCAATACCCGGTGCCGCCAGGCGCCTCGGATATCTTGGGGCTGGAGGTGGCCGGTACGGTCGAGCTAGGTGATGTGGCGGCACTGGCGGCGGCGGGCTTCAACCCTGGAGACCGGGTGTGTGCGCTGGTCGCTGGTGGTGGTTATGCCGAATTCTGCGTCGCACCGATTGCGCAGTGCCTGCCGATTCCGGCTGGTTTGAGTGATGTTGAGGCAGCCAGCCTACCTGAAACCTTGTTCACGGTCTGGAGCAACATGATGGACCGGGCGCGATTGCAAGCCGGTGAAACCGTGTTGATTCAGGGTGGTTCCAGCGGTATCGGGGTCACCGCCATCCAGTTGGCCAAGTTTGTCGGCGCGCGGGTGCTGGTCACTGCGGGCAGCGATGACAAGTGTGCGGCTTGCCTGGCGCTCGGGGCAGATGCGGCCATCAATTACAAAACCCAGGATTTTCAGGCCGAGGTCAAGCGCCTG
>DAOSLL010000256.1:0-5950 GCA_035368905.1 Rhodoferax sp. | reverse complement strand
AACAAACCAGGGGCTTCTTCAAGCTTTGACAACCGGTGCCCATGCCAAAACCCCTTCAGCCAGAAAAATACTATCAAGTTTGTAGCTACCAGCGCACGTACAACAATGGCTGGAAGCCAAAAACATCATAAACCTCAGCAAAGCCACCATGTCGGCCAAGTCAAACACAGAAGCGGTGCCAGCCAGTCAACCAGCCACCGTCATGCAGCGCCAAAGCGGCGGCTCAGGTCGTGCCTGGGGTTCCTGGGCTTGGGTTGATTCCAGTCATCTCAGCAGCATTGGCTTGCTGGAGCGGTTTTATGGCATTTTTTTGCTGGTTTGCACCATCCTCTTGACCATTGGTGTGCCGTTTGTGTTTTACCGCAAGCTCACATCGGCCATCGTGGTGGTGGCCCTGATGCTGGGTATCTTGGCGGCGATGCGCACCAACCGGCGTGGGCAGCCGGAAAAATCGCTGCTCTGGTTTTCCGCCTTCCTTTTTCTGGTACTGCTTTTTTTGTTGTTTGGGGGCTTGCCACCTGTGACCGCGGTGACGGCGCTGGCCATGACGGTGATGCTGACGGTGGTGGTGGATGCCCGCGCGGGCTGGCTGTTTGGGGGTGGGTATTTTCTGGCCTGGCTGAGCTACATCGTGTTGACTGCGCTGCAGTTGGCCCCCGCGCCCTACTTCACCGGCTCCATGCTGACCAGTTGGTTCATCGGGTTGGTGGGTGTCTGGCTGGTGATGTTGCCGGTGCCCCGGCTGGTGCAAGACCTGCGCCAGGCGGTGTCGCTGGAGCGTGCCGTGATTGAAGCCACGGCCGATGGCATTTTGGTGGTCAACAGCACCGGCGGCGTGGCGTCGTTTAACCAGCGTTTCATGCAGCAGTGGCAATTTCAGCCCGATGCGCTTAAGGGTGCCATTGACCAGGACTTGCTCACCTCGGCAGCGCAGCAATTGACCGACCCGGCCGCTTTTCTAAGCCGGATGCGTGAGATCAATGCTGATCCTGCCGGGCCCAGTTTTGACACCCTGACCTTCAAGGATGGGCGCTCGCTGGAGGTCTATTCCAACCCGCAGCATCTGGCGGGCGACATTGTTGGGCGGGTATGGAGCTTTCGCGATGTGACCGAGCGCAAGATTGGCGAAGAAAATTTGCGCCAGGCGAGCCAGATGGCACAGGCTGCCAATCTGGCCAAGAGTCGTTTTCTGGCCACCATGAGCCATGAAATCCGCACCCCAATGAATGGCATTCTGGGCATGGCGCAGTTGCTGCTCCTGCCCAACTTGCCCGACAGCGTGCGCAATGACTACACCCGCACCATTTTGTCCAGTGGTCAATCCCTGTTGACCCTGCTCAACGACATTCTGGATTTGTCCAAAATCGAAGCTGGCAAGTTCCAGCTTGAAAGCGTTCCCTTTGCCCCCGAGGCCCTGCTGCAGGAAGCCTGCAAGCTTTTTGCGGGTGCCGCCCAGGCCAAAGGTTTGCAACTTGACGGTCAGTGGCACGGCGCGTCTGGCCGGCGTTATCTGGCCGATGCGCACCGTCTGCGTCAGATGCTGGCCAACCTGATTGGCAATGCCCTGAAGTTCACCCGCACCGGTATTGTCCGGATGGAGGCCAAAGAGCTTGCGTGCAGCGACGCATCCGCGCTGCTGGAGGTATCGGTCAGCGACAGTGGGATCGGCATTCCTGCCGACAAGCTGGACTTGCTGTTCAAGCCGTTTTCACAAACCGACAACTCAACCACACGCGAGTTTGGCGGCTCGGGGCTGGGTTTGTCGATCGTGGCCAACCTTGCCCAGGCGATGGGCGGCGCGGTTGGGGTCAGCAGTGAGCCTGGCGTGGGCTCGCGCTTCTGGTTTCGGGTGCAGGCGCGCCCGGTGACTGACACGGTCGACACCCGGCGGACAGAGCGGGAAGCGCAAGCCGCCGCCGTGGCTGATTCATCTGCCCCGCTGCGCGGACAGGTACTGGTCGCCGAAGACAATCCTGTCAACAGCATGGTGATCAAGTCGCTGCTGGGGCAGCTCGGGCTGACGGTCAAGCTGGTCCATGACGGCCAGCAAGCGGTGGCTGCCGTGCGCGTGCAAGTCTTTGATGTGATTCTGATGGACTTGCAAATGCCGGTGCTGGACGGTTACCAGGCCACCGTGCAAATACGCCAATGGGAAGCAGACCAGCAACGCCCGCACCTGCCCATCATCGCCTTGACGGCAGATGCCTTTGACGAATACCGCCAGCGCTGCCAGGCCATCGGTATGGATGAATTTCTGACCAAGCCGGTTGCCCTTGAAGCCCTGAGAGTCGCCTTGTCCAGGTGGCTACCCGTTTCGTGAACACACACACCATCGCCCTGATCCCTGCTAGCCCTGCCACAGCAGTCGCCCGCGAAACTGAACCCACTCGCATGTTTACTTCGACCAACTTACCTGAACAGCGGCGGGTTTGACAAAGCGGACAGTCCCGGTGACGTCTGAAAACGGCAGCAGCAGCCCATAGCCTGAGATATTCTCTACAGATGAGATTCAACCCGTCGCCTGCCAAACCTGAAAAAAGCGGGCAAAGGTCGCCCCGTGTTTTTTTGACGGTCTTTTTTGGCGTGCTGCTGGTGGCTTTGTGGGCTCTGATTGGCTGGGGCATCCAGCGCTCGTATGCCAATGCGGAATCAACAGCGCGCCGCGAACTGTCCAATTTGACTTGGGCCTTTGCTGAAACTGTCGAGGCATCGGTGAATACCCTTGATATTGCGCTTCAAGACCTGCGTGAGGATTGGTCAAGGGAGCCAGCCAAGTTCGCTGAGCGCGTCGTGTTCAAGCAAAGACGCCTGGCAAAAGAAGTGGTGTTCGAGGCCGCAATCATTGGCGCAAACGGGATTCTGCAATACAGCAGCCGAGAGCCCCAGGCTGGGCCGATAGAAATGAGCGATCGGGCGTATTTTCAGATTCACAACAACCGTCAGCAAGACAGTTTATTCATCTCCGATCCGGTGCTGGGGCGAATTTCCAATCGTTGGTCGGTTCTTTTTACCCGGCCGCTCCTTGGTCCAGGCGGCCGCTTTGAAGGTGTCATTGTTTTGTCCGTGGCCTCGGATTACTTCATGCGGCACTACGAAACCTTCAATTTTCAGGAGGGCAGCACGTCAAGTTTGATGGATCAAAACGGCCATGTTTTGGCGCGTTGGCCAGCCCCCGATGGGCAAGCCGACGGAAAACTGGACCTTGATCAGCTCATGAAGGACATGGATTCATCCGGGCAAGGCTGGATAGAAAAACCATCGGCTTTCGACCAGGTACACCGGCTTCACCGGTGGCGCAAGGTAACGGGACACGACCTGGTTGTGGTGCTGGGGTTTTCGACGCAAAACATGTTTGCGGCCCAACACCTTCAGCGCAATGTTTACCTGATGGCAGGTGTTGCCGGATCAGTGTTTTTGATCTGGTTTGGCCTGTTGTTTATCAATGCGCTGCGCCGCAATGAGCAGGCCAGCCACGCGTTGCACCTCAGTGAAGAACGCTGGAATCTGGCCCTTGAATCGGGTGAGTTCACCGTGTGGGACCTGAACCCGCGCACCGGCCAGGTGTTTCGCTTGAGTCGATCATCAGAAATTTTTGGCGATGAATTGCAGGAAACTGAAGCCAGCGCGGACGAATGGGCGTCGCGACTGCATCCCCAAGACTTGCCGCGCACACTTGAACTGGTGCAGGCCTGCCTGAGTGGCACCCAAAGCCGCTATGCAACGGAATACCGTGTGCAGGCAACAGACGGCTCCTGGCGCTGGGCGCTCGACCGTGGCATGGTGATTGGCCGCGACGAGGCGGGGCAGGCACTGCGGATGATTGGTACCTTGAGTGACATCACCACACGGCGCGCAGAGCAACAGCAATTGGTGGACAACCAGCGTTTTTTGCGCACCCTGATGGATGCCCTGCCCAGCATGGTAGGTTACTGGCGCACCGACATGACTTGCAGCTTTGCCAACCTGGCACACCAGAATTACTTCCAGCGCAGCGCGCAGGGCTTGCAGGATGTTCCGCTAAAAGCTCTTCTGGGTGAAGTGATGTTCCAGAAGCAACACCACTATTTTGAAGCCGCCCTGGCCGGTCGCGCACAGATGTTTGAGCTTGAATGGCCGCAAAGTGACGGCAGCAAACACGTTTTTTGGACGCAGTATTTGCCTGACGTGGAGAGCGACGGTCAGGTGCACGGTGTTGTTTCATTGTTAACCGATGTGTCTTCGATCAAGGCAACCCAAACCACACTTGAGCGGCTCAACCGCCAACTGCTTGAGCGAGACGACAAAGCCCGGCAAGCCAGTCAAGCCACAACCGCGCTGCAGGCCGACGCACGCCAGGACATTCGCACCCTGATGAACAGTGTCATCAACACAACGGTACAGGTTTTGCACAGTAACCCAGAGTACCCGGCACGCAAGGAGCTTGACATGCTTGAGCACACCGCCGAAACCTTGCTGGGGGTGATCGATGAGCTGGAGTCTTTCTCAGACATTGAAGCTGGCAGGCTCGTTCTGGAAGCCTTGCCGTTCAAGCTGGTTGCGCTGGTTGAAGACACTGTGGCCAAGCTGACGGCAAGTGCCCAGCAGAAGTCTTTGACGCTGAAGATGTCGGTCAGCAGTGCCATACCGGTGACCGTGGTGGGTGACCCGGTTTACCTGGGGCAAATCCTGGCTCAACTGTTGGGCAATGCCATCAAATTTACCGAACATGGCGCGGTCGCGATGGAAGTGATCTTGGTCAGCTTGAACGACAAAACCGTCAAGTTGCAATTTGATGTGCGCGACAGTGGCATTGGCATCGAACTGGAACGACAAAAGTCGATTTTTAAGCCGTTCTGGCATAAGGTGGGCCAAACCGCTCGCGGCTCACATAACACCAAGGGAACGGGATTGGGCTTGAGCGTTGCACGCGCTCTGGTGGAATTGATGGAAGGCCGAATCTGGTTGAGCTCCCGCCCCGGTCAAGGTAGCACCTTCTCGTTCACGGTCAAGCTGGGTGTACCCGAGCCGTCCAGTCCTTCGACTGGTGCAGCCAGAATATCGAACCCTGATGCCGACATCACAGATGGCCAGACTACCCCGCAGCCATCACTGCAAAGCGCTGGCCTGGACGTGTTGCTGGTGGATGACTACCCGCGGAATCAGACCTACGCGGCGGGTCTGCTGGCGTTGATGGGCCACCGTGTGACCGTGGCCAACAATGGCCAGGAGGCGGTGGACTGGGTTCGCCAAAAGGACTTTGATCTGGTGTTGATGGACTTGCAAATGCCGGTGATGAATGGTCTGGAGGCAACGCTGCGAATCCGGTTGAACGAGACTGCCAGTGGCAGGCCCAGGGTACGCATCGTCGCCATGACGGCCTTTGCCGTGCAAAGTGAGGTCGATCAGTGTTTTTCGGCTGGCATGGACGACTTTGTCGCCAAACCGTTTACGCCTGATGATTTGGCCAGACAGCTTGACTTGCACTTGAATAGCAGACAATGAAACCAGCTTTCCACCTTATGGCAGGAGCAACATGAATACTTCGTCCACTGCCGTCCTTTCGGTTCGCATCAAGCGCTTGGGGTATCTGTTGGTGTGGGTGTTTTTAGCGGGTCTGGTGGGCTGTGGTGACGCTGGCAGCCCGACCATGGTAACTGTGGACAAACAGCCCGAGCACGGCGCAGCAGCGAAACCTGCAGCGCCAAGGCCCAAAATCGCGCTGGTCATGAAAACGCTGACAAACCCTTTTTTTCTTGAGGTGGAAAAGGGTGCACGCCGTGCTGAAAGTGCGTTGGACATTGAACTGGTGGTCAAAACGGCAGCCCAGGAGACCTCCATCGAGCAGCAAATGTTGATCATTGATGACTTGATCAAAGCCCGGATCAATGCCATCGTGATTACCCCCGGTGACTCGCAGCGCTTGATTCCCGTGCTGAAAAAGGCCGCTGCCGCAGGCATCAAGCTGGTCAAT
>DAOSLL010000255.1:0-5950 GCA_035368905.1 Rhodoferax sp. | reverse complement strand
CTCGAAATCCACGCATCACCGATCTTCGTGCCGCTTACATTCGCCAGCGGCTACTCATTCAGCGTTGCCCTAAATCCGCGACGTCGGTGTCACGACGGGTCTTGTACAGCGGGACCCGTCGAGCCATCGAACCCCAAGAGCCCCAATGCCTGCAACTCTGCCGCGCTAGTGACTCCTTCAGCGATCACCTGCAAACCGATTCCGTGCGCAATGGTTGAAAGTCCTTTCAGAAAAGTCTGATTTCCAATGTTCTGATCCAGTCCCCGAATGAAGCTGCCGTCGACCTTCAGATAGTCGAGCCCCAGATCATGGAGGCGGCCAATTTCGCTGAACTGGCGCCCAAAATGCTCCACGCCCAATTTGCAGCCGACATCCCGCAACTCACTACAGAGCTCCCGGAAAGCCGCGAAATGGGCCAGCACCCCGGACTCGGCCACCTCAAGCCAAAGGCGGCTGGTACCCGAACGGCGTTTGAGTAACTGCCTCAATTCCGTACGGAACTCCGTCAACTCCAGTGAGCTGGCGGAGAGATTGATGGCAAGCCCGGGCAAAGCAGGTTTGGCTTCCAGTTCATCCAGCCCCAGCGCAACTGCAGCCAAATCCAGTTGTGGCGTCAGGCGCAGACGTTCGGCGACAGGCAAAAAGCGGCCGGCGGGCTGCCATTCACCACTGGGGTCGAACATCAACCTCAGCGGACACTCCCGATGGATAAGACCTCCATCGAGCGATGCCACGGGGAAAGAAACCAACCGCACCCACCGCTGCTCCAGGGCGCGGCGGATGATGTTGCTCCATTCTTCCGAACTTCGAGGTGCCTCGTCTCCCTGACGCATATCAACCAGGCGCATCCCATTGCGTCCCTCGGCCTCCACTGCGGCAAGCGCGGCATCCACCTGGGCCAGAATGGCCGCGGTTTCGACGCCCCGCGGAAAATGGCCGCACCCGAGCCAGGTACTCGGATACTCTGGCAAGTAGGCCGACGCAACCTGGACCAGGGACTGCAACAACTGATGGGCAGTTTCCTGCGGGCTCGCCAGCGCAGGGACCAACAGTGCAAAGTCTGCACCATTGAGCCTCGCCGCCAACCCCTCCGGGTACTTGCGTGCCACTTCTGCCAAAGCCTCGCCGTATGCGCGAAGTAACTCGTCGGTCGCATCTCGCCCCAACGTTTGATTGACCGTCGCCAAATTCGCCAATCGCGCAATAAATACTGCCCCACCGCTGGAATCATCTGCCGCAACGGTTTCACGCAAACGGGCCATGAAATAGCTGCGATTGGCCAAACCGGTCAACGCATCGCAGTTGGCCTCGCGCCGCACGGCATCCAGCCGGTCGGCCTCTTCGTCAAACATGGACTTCAATCGCCCCACCGTGGCATTCATCGCTACAGCCAGCTGGCGCAGTTCGGGCACCTTGGGCTCGTCAATTGTCACAAACCGGCGCAGCGTAATGGCCTTTGCCTGTTCAATCACGGCATCCAGTGGCCCTTTGAGCCGGCGCAACACCAGCGACCCGAGATAACCACCGACCAACCCAGCAATAGCCAATGCCAATGCCATTTCATAAGCACTCTTCCACAGCGCGCCATAGGCAAAACGGCTGTGGCTCACCAGTGTCACCGTACCAAACTGTTTCCAGCCATTGCTGATCTGGGCCCGCCCAGCTTCGGCTTTGATGGGAAGCAGTCGAACAAACCAGTGTGGCGCATCCCATTCGTTATCGGAAGCGATCCGCTCCACCAAGGTCGCGCCGCTGGGGTCCGTGACACGAATCATTTCATAGTGCCCCCGATCAAACAACGAGGTAACGACCAACTCCACCATGACCGGATCGGGATTGCTCTGGCTTAGGGAGAGTGCCAATGCGGTTGCGTTATCCGTGTTCTTGATGGCCAGCTGAGACTCGAGATAACTGCGCGCACTGAACATCGACGCCAGCATGCTTCCGGCCAGCGCCAGCAGCGTGCTGACCATGATGGCTAACCATAGTTGACGGTACATGGACATATGTCAATTCCTCACATAACTGCGGTTCATTCAAATCCTTCCAGGCGTGCGCGCTTGAGCAAATCTTCCCAACGCGACAGACGCCCCACGCCCACCGAGACGGCGCCCTCTTTGCCCGGCGTTCCGGTGTACACCCCTTCGCTGTTAAAGCTGAAGACAGGCACCAGGTCCAGCCTCCGTGAGGCAGGGCGGATTTCCCCTATCAGGTTATCCAGCACCAGAGGCTCGGCGTCGGGTTGCGCGTAATACGCCAGCACCATATGTGCCTGACTCTGTGCAACATCCGAAGTGCCGGTCTTGGCCCGTACATAAATCAGGCGCAGCTTTTCTGAAGCAACACCCATTTCCTTCAATGTGAAATATTTGGCAATGGCAAAGTCTTCACAGTCACCAGCACCCTTGCCCAAACTTTCCATGGGAGTGGCCCAAAAATCCACCTGGCCCCAAATTGCACTGTCGTCACCAAACTGCATTTGACGATTGAAAAAATCATTGGCGCGCTTGATTCTGTCGGCATCGGTCGCCGTAGCCGCGCCAACCACCATGGCCCGCCATGCAGTGAACTTGGTTGCCGCCCCGCCCCCCCAACGCTGCGTGAGTGAAACCAGCAACCGGTCAAAATCGGCGCCGCCGTAGGCAGCCGCAATCATCCAGAACGCGAACGCACACACCAGCAGCCCGAAGACCGGGCGACGAATTGGGGAGATCCTTAAACTGGGCAAATTGACTGCGCCGTGAAAGGTGTTGAAAAGCAACCCGGCGAAGCTTTCACCATTTGCGTGAAATGGGTCGCACTGCGCCTGAGGGTTTTGTACCGTTGTGTAAGCCTGTCCCGCGCCAAATCAAGCGACAATGCCAGGTTATTACCTTTCGGTAGAGGTTAGCACAGCCTTTGGCGCATGCAGGCGCACTTGGCACACTGCAAAAAAACGCTTACAGGGACAAGACATGACTCGATTGAAGACTGCAGGCAAATTTCTTGCGCTCACGGCAACTGCTTTGGGATGTGCCCTGGCATGCGCCCAAACCCCAACCACGCTCAAAGGCGCCGTCGAACGGGCCATTTTGCAAAATCCGGAAGTCAAATACCGCTTCCACAATCTCGAAGCAGCCCAGGAAGAACGCAAATCAGCCGAAGGTGCGTGGTTCCCTCGGGTTGACCTGGAAGCCGCCACTGGCACCTACAACACACTGCGCCCTTCGCTGGCGTCCACACTGGGCTACTCTGGAAACCGGGCCTCCATCCAGCTACGGCAGGTTCTGTTTGACGGTTTCGCAACGCGCAACGAGGTACGCCGACTGAGCTACAGCCAGCAAACTGCCTACTATGAGCTGCTGTCTGCCAGCAACCAGACCGGACTGGAGACTGCCCGCGCGTACCTGGACGTTCTGCGCTACCGCGACCTGCTGACCCTGGCAGCCAGCAACTACAGCACCCACCTGGAAGTCCACAACCGCCTTGAGCAGAAAACCAAAGCCGGTGTAGGGCGCAGGGTCGACCTGGAGCAGGCGTCTGGCCGACTGGCGCTGGCTGAATCCAACTGGCTGACCGAAGCAAGCAATCTGCATGACGTCTCTGCGCGTTACCAACGGCTCGTGGGTGACCTGCCTGCAACCTCACTGGCTCCGGCGGATCCGCTCAAGGCGGGAGTCACCTCTGGCGCCACGTTTCTCGCAGATGCGGTCAAAAAGAACCCGGACTTTTTGGGTGCGGTGTCCACCATACGCGCCTACCGGGCGGATGCCGCTTTCAGGCGTTCGGCTTATGCCCCCACCGTCGAACTGCGTGCGCGCCAGAGTTATGAAACCAACCAGAGTGGTGTGACCGGCGACTACCGTGACTCGGCGCTGGAACTGGTGCTGAACTACAACCTGTACCGTGGCGGAGCCGACAAGGCGAAGATCAAACAGTACCTGCACAAGCTCGACAGTGCCTTCGATCTCCGCGACAAAACATGCCGGGACCTCTGGCAGACCGGACAGATCGCCTACAACGACTCCACGCGCCTGGCGAATCAAATCCAGCTGTTGGCCCAGCATGAGCTGTCCACCTCCAAAGCCCGCCAAGCCTACCAGCAGCAATTTGACATTGGGCAGCGCTCTCTCCTGGATCTGCTGGACACCGAGAACGAGTTGTACCAGGCGCGCAGGGCGCTGGCCAACGCCGAATACGACCAGAAGCTCGCCGAAGTTCGCCTGCTGGCGACCAATGGCTCGCTGCTGAGTGCGCTCAAATTGCAGGCCATGCCTGTGTCTGAACCTGATCCGTCCGGCGGCGCCGAAGAGGAAGACGGGCTGATGCAGTGCAGCAACTTCATGCCTGTTGTTCCGGTGCTGGATCGCACCGTGGAAGCCAGACCTGTCGTGGAGCCGGACCCGATCGCGCCGACTGCGCCTGTGCCCTTGCCATCCCCCGTGGTCGTAACGCCACCGCCCCCAGCCCCTTGCACCCAACTGCCCCAATGGGTAGATGGCTGGATTTCTGCCTGGAATGGCAAACAGCTCACCAGTTACCTGGGCTATTACGCCGACAAATTCACTCCTGCGCTGGGTATGAGCCGCAGTGCATGGGAGTCGCTGCGCAAGAAGCGCATTAACAAACAGGGCGATATCAAGGCAGTCATCAGCGACATCAAGCCGCTGTCCTGCGACGGAAAGACCGCAGAAGTGGCCTTCAAGCAGGAGTACGGTTCGGTGGACTACCGGGACACTGTGGAAAAGACCCTTTCCCTGGAGCAAATCGACAACAACTGGAAGATCCTGCGTGAGACCGTCACCAAGGGGCGCACGTTCTAACCCTGGGCCTGGGCTCCAATGAAAAAGCGACCGCATGCGGTCGCTTTTTTTCTGTCCAAGCCGAAGCTGACTCGGGTCTAAAACGGAATATCGTCATCCATGTCATCAAAGCCACTGGCCGGCCGTGGTGCGGGGGCCTGTCGGGGTGCCGGTGCGGGTGCACGCGGGGGAGCAGAAGGCGCCATGCGGCGGGGTGCGGGAGCACCACCCCCCTCATCGCCCTCACTCGGGCCGCCCATGCCTTCACGACCACCCAGGAGCTGCAATTCCGTAGCGACGATGTCCACGGTGTTCTTTTCCACGCCAGACTGGTCGGTGTACTTGCCGTACTTCAGTCGACCTTCCACGTAAATGGGACGGCCTTTCTTGACATATTCACCGGCGATTTCGGCCAAACGATCGTAAAACGTGACGCGGTGCCATTGGGTGTCTTCCACGGTCTCGCCAGTATTGCGGTCCTTGCGGCGGCTGCTGGTGGCCACACTCACGTTGGCAACGGCCTGACCCGAGGGCAGGTAGCGGATTTCGGGGTCACGGCCGCAGTTGCCGACCAGGATGACTTTGTTGACGGATGCCATAAGCAATTACTCCAGATTCACAATAATTTAGGGTGATTATGGCGTGTTGCCAGACGCCCTGGACGGCGCCTGCATGGGCCAGGCCACCGCCAGCCACAGCACCATGCCCACACTGCAGGCCACGAACAATCCGTGCAGACCCGTGTTCTTGATCAGCCAGCCGCCCACGGCGCCGCCGACAAAGAAACCCAGCGACTGCAGCGTGTTGTACACCCCCAGCGCCGCACCCCGGGCATGGGCCGGTGCCACGCGAGAGGCAAGGCTGGGCTGGCTGGCCTCCAGCACATTGAACCCGCAGAAAAATACGAACAGCAAGAACGCCAGCATGGCAATGCTGGGACCGGCGGACGCCACCCACAGCAAGCCCAGTTGCACCAGACCGATCAGGCCAATCGCTCCCAGAAACACCGCGCGCAGATAGCCCCGCTTTTCCAGCGGAAACAGGGTCCCGCCCATCACCACAAAGGAAGCCAGCACCGCCGGCAGATACACCCACCAGTGTTGCGCCTTGTCCAGTCCGGCCTGCACCAGCAGGGCAGGAATCGCCACCCACATCGCCAGCTGCACGGC
>DAOSLL010000254.1:0-5964 GCA_035368905.1 Rhodoferax sp. | reverse complement strand
CGGCCAGCGTGCCGATGACGCCCACCATGGCACCTTGCACCACAAATATGCCCATGATGCTGGCCGGGCTGGCACCCAGGGTGCGCAAAATGGCGATGTCAGCCCGCTTGTCGGTGACTGTCATCACCAGGGTGCTGACCAGATTGAAGGCGGCCACCGCCACGATCAGCGTGAGGATGATGAACATCATGCGCTTTTCAAGCTGCACGGCGGCAAACCAGGTGCGGTTCTGGCGCGTCCAGTCGCGAATCAACAGGTTGCCGGTGAGTGTGGTGGTGAGTTGCGCGGCCACTGCGCGCGCCTGGTGCAGGTCCTTGAGTCGCACCCGGACACCGGTTGGGCCTTCCAGGCGGAAAATGCGCGCCGCGTCATCGAGGTGCATCAGCACCAGCCCCGAGTCGTATTCATAGTGGCCCGAGTCAAAAGTGCCGACCACCGTCATTTGTTTCAGGCGCGGCACCACGCCAGCCGGGGTAACCTGACCGCTCGGGGCGATCAAGGTGATCTTGTCGCCGCTGCGCACCCCCATGCTGCGCGCCAGTTCACCGCCCAGCACAATGCCAAACTCGCCAGCAACCAAGCGGCTCATGGCCGAGTCTTTGAGGTCGCCCGCCAGGTCGGTCACATCGGGTTCGCGGACCGGGTCAATACCCCGAACTATGGTGCCTTTCATGTCCTCACCCCTTGCCAGCAGTGCCTGGGTAGCTATGAAAGGTGCAGCACCAATGACGGCGGTGTTGGCCTGGATTTCGGTCAGCGTGCGGGCCACATCGGGCAGTGCCGCAGCGTTGGGGGCAAATACCTCGATATGCGAGACCACCCCGAGCATGCGGTCACGCACTTCCTTCTGGAAACCGTTCATGACACTGAGCACAATGATCAGCGCCGCCACGCCCAAGGCGATGCCCAGCATGGAAACACCGGAGATAAACGAAATAAAACCATTGCGCCGGGTGGCGCGGCCAGCGCGCGTGTAGCGCCAGCCAAGACTAAGTTCAAAGGGGAGTTGCATCAGAGACCGGGGCAAGGGCATCGCCTGGCGATGAAAAACACGGTAGCGGTAAGTGGGTGCATGCAACAGTTGGTTCAACAGGTGGATGAACGAAGGTTGATTATGCGCCGATATTTTTCCCTGTCCGGGCGCGCTCATCAGGGCATATCCCGGCGCAAAAGCGTCTGTCGGACGTTCTCGGATACAGTAGCACTTTTTTGACTTGCAGACCATGCGCCGGGGCACGCTCAGCGCTTTTATCTTCAGATTTCATCGACATGCCTGATTTTTCTTCTTCGCTTTTCTGGGTCGCCGTGCTGCAGATCATTGCCATCGACATCATGCTCGGTGGCGACAATGCGGTGGTGATCGCCCTGGCTTGTCGCAAGCTGCCCGAAAACCAGCGCAACAAGGGCATTTTTTGGGGCGTGATCGGGGCTATCGGGCTGCGCGTGGTGATGATTTTCTTTGCCCTGCAACTGCTGGCCGTGCCCTATCTGAAGATCGTCGGCGGGCTGCTGCTGTTCTGGATTGGCATCAAGCTGCTGCAGCCCGAACACGGCGACGAACACAACCACATTGACGGTGGCACCACCCTGATGGCTGCCATCAAGACGATTGTGGTTGCCGATGCGGTGATGAGTCTGGACAACGTGATCGCCGTGGCAGGTGCCTCGCACGGCTCGATGGTGCTGGTGACTTTCGGCATTCTGGTGTCGATACCGATTGTGGTCTGGGGCAGCAAGCTGGTGCTGTCGATGATGGACCGTTTTCCGGTGGTCATCACGCTGGGGGCCGGCTTGCTCGGCTGGATTGGTGGTGGCATGCTGCTGACCGACCTCGCCACCCCCGCGTCAATTGCAAAGGGCATCCCTTACGCTCACTATGTTTTTGCCGGCACCGGGGCGCTGCTGGTCGTTATCGCGGGCAAGTGGCTTGGGCGTCGCAAAGGTCGGCGCGCCAGTGTCGAACTGCCAGCATCAAACCATTGACAAGCAAGGAGATTGACCATGAGCAACGCATGCCTGATTGCCATCGATGGTTCTGAGCCCTCGCTCAGGGCGGTGAATTACATCATCGGCGATGCAATCAACCGCCGCACCCCGCCGATGGTTCACCTGGTGAATGTGCAGCCCGCCCTGTCTACCGACGTGTCTCGCTTCATTGATGCCAAAACGATCGAGGATTTTCATCGGGAGGCGGGTGACACTTCGCTCGCCTCTGCCAAAGAAAAACTCACCCAGGCAGGACTGGCGTATTCGGCACATATCTTGATTGGCGAGGTGGCCCCCACCCTGGTCGAGTTTGCCAGCACGCACGGCTGCGGACTGATTGTCATGGGTGCCCATGGCTTTGGTTCCTTGGTGGGCCTGTTCATGGGATCGGTCACCGTCAAGGTGGTCCAGCTCTCAAAGGTGCCTGTTGTGTTGATCAAGTAACCAGCTTACCCGACATGAAAACTGTGATCCGGCTTTTTTTCAAAACGCTTCGGCTGGCGCTCGGGCCTTTCATGCTGCTGTGGGAACGGCTGAGTCGGCCGACTGGTCTGATGCGTTCACCAAGCCTGCAGGCGCAAGTGGACCAGCAATGTCGCGACCTGGTGCTTTACCAGTTCACTACCTGCCCCTTTTGCATCAAGGTACGCCAGGAGATGCGCCGCCTGTCGCTCAACATTGAGCGGCGTGACGCGCAGCATGACGCGCAAAACCGTGCAGCGCTGGTGCTCGGCCTGGGCCAGCCCAAAGTGCCGTGCCTGAAAATCACCGACGCCGCTGGCCAGGTGCAGTGGCTGGCTGAGTCCGGGGCCATCATGGCCTATTTGCGCGGACGCTTTGCCGCCGCATGATGGCCATCACAATCTGCTACCGATCAGTGGCATGAGGGATCAAATTGCCCGCCTGAAGGTGCTTGGAGCGGGTATTTTCAGTCTGCTGCTGGTGCTGGGCGTGGCGCGCTTTTCTTACACGCCTTTGTTGCCACTGATGCAGCAGCAAGCGGGCCTGGGTGTGGCCGAGGCTGGCTGGCTGGCAGCCATCAACTACGGCGGTTATCTCAGTGGTGCTGTGATTGCCTCGCTGATCAGCGATTTGGTGTTGAAAGATCGGCTCTACCGCATCGGCATGGTGCTGGCAATCGTCAGTACCGTTGTCATGGGGCTGACTACCAATGTTGTGGTCTGGGCGCTGTCGCGCTATGTGGCGGGTTTGAGCAGTGCCGCCGGCATGCTTCTGGGCACCGGTTTGATTCTGAATTGGCTGATACGCCACAACCACCGCAGCGAGCTGGGCATCCATTTTGCTGGCATTGGCTTGGGCATTGCAGGCTGCGCGGCTGCCGTGACGCTGTGGAGTCCCTGGCTAAACTGGCGCGAGCAATGGTTTGCCTTTACCGCCTTGGGTTGTCTGCTGCTGTTGCCAGCCCTGCTTTGGCTGCCCAGGCCGGATCAAACCGGCCTGACCATGAGCGGGCAAAAAATGCACGACCAACCGCCGAGCACACTGTATCTGCGGATTTTTATGGCCGCATATTTTTGTGCCGGGTTCGGCTACGTGGTGAGTGCCACATTCATTGTGGCAATTGTCAACAAGTTGCCTGGACTGGCAGGGCAGGGCAACCTGGCTTTTCTGGCGATTGGTATCGGTGCTGCGCCAGCCTGCATCAACTGGGACTTGATTGCCCGGCGCACCGGTGACCTCAACGCCCTTATCCTGGCTGCATTGCTGCAGATTGTCGGCATTTTGCTGCCGGTTCTGGTGGGCGGCTTGCCGGCAACCCTGTTTGGTGCGCTGCTGTTTGGCGGCACTTTTATCGGCATGGTGAGTCTGGTTCTAAGCATGGCCGGGCGCTATTACCCGACACGCCCGGCCAAGATGATGGGCAAAATGACGCTGTCTTACGGTGCGGCGCAGATCGTTGGGCCGGCCGTCACAGGATCATTGGCAGAGCGCCTTGGCAGCTACAACGCCGGACTGTATTTCGCCGCAGCGGTCATGGTGCTGGGAACACTGCTGCTGCTGGTCTTGAAATTGGTTGAACGACGCGACGCCTTGCACCAAGGACATGGTCAACAATAACTTTCCCATTTGGCTCGTCGGGTTTGGGCGCCCTGCGTTGTTGCAAACTGCCAATGTGGCTCGCCACATGTCGCGCTTTGCGCCTGGCATTGCATCCCAAATCCAACGGCCAAATGCGTAACTTGTTTTCGACCAAAGGCTAAAACCGTACCAATGCGCGGTAAGTCAGGGTGCTGCTGCCTTCGGCTGGCACGCTGACTTTCCAGACCGCCGTGTTGCTGGCACCTTTGGTGTGTGCCAGGCTTTGCGACAAAATCTGCCAGTCGCCAGGCATTGGCTCCTGCAGGGTAACCATCACGGCTTCTTTTTTGGCATTTTTGAGCACAATTTCGTAGGCGCTTTCAAAAACATAGTTGAATCTGCCAGAACCTGCCAGCTTTTTGAAGTCGGTTTGCTTCTTGTCGGCGGTCACGTCAAATGCCTCCCCGAGCTTCAACCGAACTGTCTCGTTTTTCGGGGTGTGATCAACGCTGTCTTCGCCAACAAACTGGGCGTTGCCAGCAGTATCTTTCTTGTAAACCCGCACAATCCCTTTGGGCAAGGGGATGCCCAGTTGGCCACTTTCCTTGTTGTCAAACTCGACAAAAACACCGACCTTCATCTTTTGACCAATGCTGCCCACGCTGCTTTGGTAATAGTAGTCACTGCCCTTAAAGAGGAGTTCCTTGCGCACCGGCACACCTGAGCCGGTCAGCAGCAATACCTGCTTGGTCTGGTTTTCTGCCAGAGTGGTGGGGCGGCCCAGAGTGTAGAGGTGGTATTCAAACAAGCTTTCCTGGGCCATATCAGCCTTTGCGGCGGGCGCAGGTGCGGGGGCCATCATGACTTGGGCGCTGCGCTGAAACTGAGGTGCGACACGGTTGACATCACCGGCTACCAGTTGCAGTTTGGCCCTGCTGTAGGTGGCACCGCTGGTGTTGGTCAGGGTGACCCAGCCAGAAACATCCATCTTGTCGTCGGTGGCATTGAGTTCAGCAACATAGTCAGCTTTCCAGGAAAGCCCACCGGTGAGGTAGCTCAACTCCACATCCTGTTGTGCGGCGCCCGTGTTGCTCAGGCTCATCACCAACGTCGGCCGATCACGCAGATTGGCGGGCACGTTGCCAAAAACCAGCCGCCCCGGCATGCCGGTCTCGATGCGCTGCCCGATCTTCAGGACGACACCGTTGTTGGCAGACAAAACTGTGGCAATTTCGCTGGTCTCTTGTCCGGTCGCCGGATTGGTACGGACGACACTGACGACTTGTCCGACATATTTCTCCAGCATTTTTTGCGGTGTCAGCAGGTCAAAATCAAAATTCTGCTCCAGCACGCTGAGGCTTCCAGGTGCGTTCAGGCTACGCATCAAGGCAGTCTCGGGACGCATTCTGGCACTCACATCCCTGAATGCCAACGACGATGCGCCTGGTGTCAATTGAATCTTGCGATGGTCCTTGACCAAGGCCAGATCGCTGTTGTAGATCGTGATGGCAACATCTTGCTGATCTTCCAGAGTACTGCGCTGCTCCGTGCCCTGGGCCAGGGTGCCCGATATCGACAAGGCCAGCAAGAGTGGGGTAAATTGAATTCCGGTGTTCATGGTGTGACCCTGGGTGATTTTTGGAAGCTGCAATTTTGCCCTTTTTGCTGTTGTACCTGTCTGATTTCACCTTTTTGCTGGCAACGCGCTACGGTGGTCAGGCGCAATCTCCGGGCTTGATCTAAGATTCCCGACTTTTGCATTGGATGGGCATCTCATGAAAATTGAAACTTTGGCAGTTCACGCTGGCTACACACCAGACCCAACAACAAAAGCGGTTGCGGTGCCGATTTATCAGACGGTTGCCTTTGCGTTTGACGACACCCAGCATGGCGCTGACCTGTTTGACCTGAAGGTAGCTGGCAATATTTACAGCCGCA
>DAOSLL010000253.1:0-5973 GCA_035368905.1 Rhodoferax sp. | reverse complement strand
TGATCAGACCAGCGCGCAAAGGCGCGAATTCGATCTGGCCGAATTTGTTCATGAGATACTGCTGACGCTGCAGCCAACGATCAAGCGCAGCCCGGTGCAGATTGAACTGCGGGTACAGGTGCCTGAGTTGCTCATCGACGGCTATCCGGGGCCGCTCGGACAAGTGGTTTCCAACCTGATCCAGAACAGCCTGGTTCATGCCTTTGGTGACCGAAGCAAAGGCCTGATCAGCATCAGCGCGCACGTTGAGACAGACCAGGTCAGGCTGAGCATTGGTGATGACGGTTGCGGCATTCCTGCCGAGTTGGTGCGCCGCGTGTTTGACCCGTTTTTCACCACCCGTCTGGGCAAGGGTGGCAGCGGCCTGGGGCTTCACATTGTCCACAACATTGTCACTGGCATGCTCGGTGGAGAAATCGAGTTGCAGCAGCAAGAGGGTTGCGGCGCTTGCTTTGTGATGACTTTTCCGCGTTGTGCCCCCGCCGTTGTCACAACGGAGCCGTCGCCTGCTGCTTAGGCACCATGCGCATCAAACTTACCAACATGTTGTCGATCTTTGCCGACCGTCTCGGGCAGCCGACATCCGGTTTTGAACCTTTTGTAGGCCATGGCTGTTCGCCGCAGGCGAACCTCATTTCACAGCTTGTCTGGGAAAATGCCTGGTCCCTGACAAGACAAGCCTTTGCATACCATGCGAGGAATTCAAACATTCAAAGTCATTCGTCGCGAGGGCGCGAGTCCTGCACATTCAAATCGGTGCCGACTGTTGGTGCAGGAGTCGCACCCTCTCGACGAAGGCTGTTCGATTCCGGCTTGTCCGGCTCAGGACATGGCCATTGATAGCTTTCCCATTCGGCTCGTCCGGTTTGGGCGCACTGCGTCAATGCAAATCGCTGGCGCGGCGCGGCGCCTGCCGGACTTATGGCGGATCGGCTGCGAACTGACCGAAGCGGCCCATTTTGAACCGGCCGTTTGACTCACCATCGGGCTATGTGCCGGCAATTCCGGTGCAAACTGGCCTTGCCGGGGTCGCGGCTCGATTCAGCAGTCTGACAAGCGCCTAGCCGCGTGGCCGCCGGGGCTGCGTCGCGGCCACCGTCGGCGGGTTTGATGCGCTTGGCGTGAACACCAGGGGCAGCTTGGTTGGTGCCTTGATGCGCAACTGTTTGTTGACGTTTTCCTGCCCAAATACCACCTCGATGCCGGACACATTCACACCAAACAGGGGCGCCAGAAACCGCACCATGTGGTCGGTGGCCTTGCCGTGCTGGGGGGCTGCGGTGACGCTGACCTTGAGCTGGGTGCCCTTGGGTTTGCCAATCGCGTCCTTGCTGGCGCTGGGTTTGCCCAGGATGTTGACCACCAGCACATCACCGTCCCAGGCAAAAAAACTGTCGCCGGTGATGTTGTGGACCTGACCTCGGCTCATGGCGCTGCCGGGGCAAAGCCCAGCACCACCCGGCGCGTCATGGCCGACTTCTTTTCGATCTTGGTCACGACGATCCGGCCAATCTCGGCGGTGTTGGCCACATGCGTGCCGCCGCAGGGTTGCAGGTCAATCAGTGCGGTGCCCGCTGACTGGCCTGCGCCGGCCAAACCCACCGAAGCTGCATCCGGTGCCAGGCCACCAATCTGAATCGTGCGAATCTGCCCGCTGCCACGCGGCGGCTGCACCGACATGCTTTTGACCAGCGCCGGATTGGCATCAAGCTCGGCATCAAGGATGGCACCCACCGTGACCGGGTGCGCGGCGGCCACCAGTTGCGCAATGGCAACATTCAGCGCCTCCTTGTCGAGCGGCTCGGTCATGTTGAAGTCAATGCGGGCGTAGTCTGGCGTAATCGAGCAGCCATTGACCAACTGCGGCACGATGTGGCACAGCAGGTGGCTGCAGGTGTGAAAACGCATCATCCGCAGGCGGCGTGCCCAGTCGATGCGGGCCGTCACGGTGTCGCCAACCGCAAGCTTGAAGGCCCCAGATTGATCCTGATTCAATAGCTGCTCAAGCACGTCTGGTGTGGGCTGGTGGGCGATTTGGCCATTGAAGCTGCCGTCCTCCGATTTGCCCTTGCGGGTGTCGATGATGCCGATCTGGCTGCCGTCTGCCAGCACCAGCACGCCAGTGTCGCCCGCCTGCCCGCCGCCCAGCGGGTAAAACACGGTGCGGTCAAGTTCCAGCCCCAAGGGCGTGATGGCGGTCACCGTGGCGGTGCATTCGGTCAGATAAGCGTTTTGGCGAAAAAGGTCTTGTGTCATGCCGCCCATTTTCGCCGCTGCGCAACAGGGTCGAGCACCAGATGAGCCAGGTTGGCACATTTGGCTTGAAAAAGTGCCCGGTCGTCGTGGTCGCCATTGAATGCAATTGCGTCACGCCATTGTCAACGCCTGGGGTGACCGATCAAAGTCACGGCTTGCATGTCAAATCGGCCGCCAGCCCGCACCGGGCATGCGTGAGCAGCTATTGTTTTTGATATCCTGCGCAGCTTCAGACGGCGATATTGGGTTATCAAACCAAGGGCACAGCGCAGGTGCAGCGAGTTTGGGTCGGATCCCAGTTTCCGGCCAACAGCCGATGCGGGGAACCTGGATGCAAAGGAAATTGGGCTCTGACCCCAATTCACCAATTTCAGGGGCCAGGGGGTAACGGCTTATATGCCAAATCGGCCGCCAGACCTTACTGAGTATGCGTGGGCAGCTATTGTGTTGAGAGCATCAGCAGCCCCAACCCGCGATGTTGGGGTCTGACCCAATGGCTGGATAGGCCGTGCTCACTCGCAGATGCCTGCTGTCAGCCATTGGGATCCGACCCCAAAATCACTGCGTCGCTTGCGCGTTGACGTGTCGCAGGCGGTGCGCTGCATGCGGCAACCCATTGATCAAGCACGGGCCAGGGGTGGCAGATCGATATGCCAAATCAGCCTCCAGCGCCCGTTGAGTAAGCGCTGCATGCTTCTAATTCAGTAGTATTTGACGAGCCTTGCGATGCCAGTGCTGGCGGCAAGTGAGTCTGCAGCGCGTGTGCTGATTGCATGCCGAAGGTCACATGCAGGCCACCGACGGCGCGACAGGGGTTGATCGCGAACTTCTTGCGATGAACTTTGTTCATGGCTTGAAGATACCCTGCTGCCATTGCCGCCCTCGTCAGGGTCATGCTCTTACACTTGCGGGGCCACAAAAAAACCGCTTTCCAGCACATCAAACCCATGCCGAATTTGCCCGCCTGCCCCCAATGCACCCTGGAGAACACCTATCCCGACGGTGATCACTTCACTTGCCCGGATTGCGGCTTTGAGTGGCTCCAAGTAGCCGCAGCCGACGATGGTGATGGCGCGGGAGGCCCGGTCAAAGATGCCAATGGCAAGCCGCTGGCCAATGGCGACACGGTGATTCTGATCAAGGACCTGAAGGTGCGGGGCTCGTCAATCGTGCTGAAAAAAGGTACCAAAATCAAGGGCATCCGCCTGCCCGAAGGCGCTGGCGACCACGAGGTGGACTGCAAGACCGAGCAGGGCGCGTTCATGCTCAAAGCCGAATTTATGAAAAAGGCCTGAAATCGGCCTCAATGGTGTTCACCCGTTACCCACTTGCCCCACCCTGCCAATGCCGACCAATTCACGCTACTGGGCTGACCTGAGCACCCGCGAATTTGCTGCCCGCCAGGCCAGCGGCGAACTGGCGCACACCATTGCCGTGCTGCCAGTGGCAGCGACCGAGCAGCACGGCCCGCACTTGCCGCTGAGCGTGGACACGGTGCTGGTCGATGGCGTGATTGCAGCGGCACTGGCGCATCTGCAGGCTGACCTGAAGGTGCTGTTCTTGCCCACCCAAGCGGTCGGACTGAGCCCGGAACACGCGCGTTTTGTCGGCACCCTGACACTCAAGAATGAAACCATCCTGCGCCTGTGGACCGACATCGGCGAATCGGTCGCGGCTGCCGGCATCAAAAAGCTGCTGTTGTTCAACGCGCACGGTGGCAATGTGGCGGCAATGGACCTGGTCGCGCGTGAGCTGCGGGCCCGGCTTGACCTGCTGGTGTACAGCGCGAGCTGGTTCAATTTGCCCTTGCCCGACGCGCAAGGCCAGGACGTGAATGCCTTGTTTTCCCCAGACGAACACCGCTTTGGCATCCACGCCGGTGACATCGAGACCTCGATGATGCTGGCGCTGGACCCGGCCCATGTGGACATGCGCCAGGCACAAAATTTTGCTTCGGCATCGCAGGCTCGCGCCAGCAGCTTCGAACTGTTGGGCAATGGCAAAAGCGCCAAATTGGGTTGGCAGATGCAGGACTACAACCCGGCTGGCGCAGTCGGTAATGCGGCGGCTGCCAGCGCTGACAAGGGCCGGGCGCTGGTGGATGCTGCTGGCCGGGCGCTGGCGCGCTTGTTGGCTGAAATGAGTCGCCTGCCTGCTGACACGCTGCGAGCTCGGCCGCAACTGCCATGAGCCTGGATGCTTCAATTGGGCCGGTAGCGCCGTGACCCAATGGGTGCGCCCCAATGAGGCCAAAACAGCAAATGCAGATGAGAGTTTGCCGATGACAACAAGTGCTCAACCGGGGCAGCCTGAAGCCTGTCGCACTGATGGCGCAGCGGCAGCGAACCGACTGCAGATGCCCATTTTGCACCGGCTATTTGACTCGCAACCGGGCTATGGGCCGCCAAATCTGGCGCAAGCTGACCTCGTTCGGGTCGCTTCTCGCGGCCCGATTCCTAGAATCGACAGGCTGCGGGGATGAGGCATTTGGGCCGTGTGGGGGCTGGCTGCAGTCAGGCCTGGCCAAAGCGTTTCGCCGGGCGCACTGGCAGCTTGCTGAATAAGCCATGATCGTTGCTTACGACTTGCTGGCAATCGGTGCGGCGGCTTGCTGGGCGGTCGGCAGCGTCACTTCGGTGATGCCCGCACGGCACCTGGGAGCCTTTGCCTTTACCCGCTGGCGCATGTTCATGGTGGCCGTCATGCTGTGGGCTGTGGTGGCCGTCACCGGTTCCTGGCGCGGCTTCGGGCCAGGCTATTGGGGGGTGATGGCGATCAGCGGCCTGATTGGCATTTTTGTCGGCGACACCGCGCTGTTTGCCGCCGTCAACCGGCTTGGGCCGCGTCGCGCCGGTGTCTTGTTTGCCACCCATGCGGCGTTCAGCGCAGCACTGGGCTTTGTTTTGCTTGGTGAGCGCATGAGCCTGCAGGCCTTTGGCGGCGCCGTGCTGACCCTGCTTGGGGTGATGTCGGCCATTGTGCTGGGCCGCCACAAGGACGAAACCCACGCCTGGGAAGCTGACCGTGGTCATGTCGGAATGGGGGTCGCGCTGGCTTTGCTGGCAGCGCTGTGCCAGGCGGTGGGTTCCCTGATCGCCAAGCCGGTGATGGCCTTGCAGGTGGACCCGGTGATGGCTTCGGCGGTGCGGGTGACGGTGGCTACCAGTGCCCATTTTGTCTTGCTGCTGGCGGGTTTCAAGGCCTCTCGGGCGCACCAGGCAGCCACGCTGCGGGTACTCGGGCAAACCGCGCTGAACGGCTTTATTGCCATGGGTGTGGGCATGACGCTGGTGCTGCTGGCGCTTGAAAAGGGCGATGTCGGCATGGTCGCTGTCCTGTCATCGGTGTCGCCGATTCTGGTGCTGCCGCTGCTGTGGTTTCAGCTCAAGCGCGCCCCGGCCCCTGGCGCCTGGGCCGGGGCCATCATGACGGTGGTGGGCACGGCGCTGATTCTTTGGCGTTGATAGCCGCCTTTTGCGGCGATCCCCGACAACAATCCGCCTGACCGCAAGGCAAGTAGCGCTCCCGACGAGTTTCTTCTCGTGCTGTCGCCGTCATTGCCGCCTTCGCGACAATGACAGTACATCAACCGAAGCCGGACAAGCCGGAATTGGACGGCCTTCGTCGCGAGGGCGCGACTCCTGCACAAACAGTCGGCGCCCATTTGAATTTGTAGGAGTCGCGCCCTCGCGACGAATGACTTGGAATGTTTGAATT
>DAOSLL010000252.1:0-6007 GCA_035368905.1 Rhodoferax sp. | reverse complement strand
CAGTGCCAGAAAGGTTTGCAGGCCCGCTGCAACGACGGGGTCGGCCACCCCAGCCAGCAACCGCCCGTTAGTCACCGGGTCAGGCATGTCCGGCATCGGGCGACAGCATCCAGGCTTGCAGCCCCAGCAGTTGCAAGGCTTGCGCGTAACGCTCGGCCACCGGTGTGTCGAAAATCAGGCGGCGGTCGGCCAACACGGTAAGCCAACTGTTTTCGCCAATTTCGGATTCGAGTTGCCCCTCGCCCCAGGCCGAGTAGCCCAGCGACACCAGCAGCTTGCGCGGCCCACCGCCGGTGGAAATGGCCTCCAGAACGTCTTTGGATGTGGTCATCTCCAGCCCGCCGGGAATCGACATGGTGCTGGAGTAAACCGGATCAGACGGCTTGTCGGCATCGGCGAAAGTGGCCTCGTGCAGCACAAAGCCACGCTCGGTTTGAACCGGGCCACCGTAAAACACCTGGGCCTCGGTCAGGTCCTGGCGAGTTAGTGGCAGCTCCACCTTGTCGAACAGGCCTTTGAGGGAAATATCGCAGGGCTTGTTGATGACCAGCCCCAGGGCACCACGCTGGCTGTGTTCACACAAATACACCACGCTGTGGCCAAACAGGTCATCCTGCAGCCCGGGCATGGCGATCAAAAAATGATTCGTCAGATTGATGGGGGCAGAATCAGCAGTCATGGAACAATTTTAGCGGTGAACATGAACAAGCCTTTTGATACCGGACTGATGTGGTTTCGACGCGATTTGCGTGTCAGCGACAACGCTGCGCTGCATCTGGCGCTCAAAAGCTGCCGTCAGCTTCACTGCGTTTTTGTGTTTGACAGCGACATTCTGGACGGTTTGCCGCGTGCTGACCGGCGCGTTGCGTTCATTCGCGAATCACTGGTGCAGCTTGACCAGGCACTGCGCCAGCTCAGCGGTCTGGCGGGCAGCGGCCTGATCGTGCGCCACGCGCTGGCCAGCAGCGAGATCGCCCGGCTGGCCGCCCAGCTCAAGGCGCAAGCGGTTTTTGCGGCGCGCGACTATGAGCCTTTGGCGCTGGCGCGCGACGTGCAGGTCAAGTCAGCGCTGGCGCAAGCTGGCATTGCTTTCCAGACCTGCAAAGACCAGGTGATTTTTGAAGGCCGCGACATTCTGACCCAGGGCGGCACGCCGTACAGCGTGTTCACCCCGTACAAAAACAACTGGTTATCGAAGCTCGGTGCCGAGCATCTGCGTGACCATGACTGCAAGCCACTGGCCTGCGCACTGGCCGAGCGACCGCCAGCGTATCAGACAGATGTACCCAGCCTGAAGGACATCGGGTTTGAGGCCAGCCCGGCATCGGGTCTGAAGATTGAGGCCGGCCTGCAAGGTGGCAGTGCGCTGTTTGAAGACTTTTTTGGTCGCATCGACGACTACCACAGCAGTCGCGATTTTCCGGCCATCAAGGGGCCGAGTTACCTCGGGGTGCATCTGCGCTTTGGCACGCTGCCGATCCGGCAACTGGTCGCCACTGCCTGGCAGCGCCAGTTGGCTGGCAGCCAGGGTGCCGCAGTCTGGCTCGGTGAGCTGATCTGGCGAGACTTTTACTTCTCGATTCTGGCGAATTTTCCGCATGTGGCGCAATCGGCCTTCAAGTCCGAGTACGACGCGATCAAATGGGAAAGCGGTGCCGCGGCCGATGCGCTTTTTGCCGCCTGGTGCCAGGGCCGCACCGGCTACCCGCTGGTGGATGCCGCCATGGCCCAGATCAACCAGAGCGGCTACATGCACAACCGGCTGCGCATGGTGGCGGGCAGTTTTCTGGTGAAAGACCTTGGGCTGGACTGGCGCTGGGGCGAACGTTACTTCGCCATGCAGCTCAACGACTTTGATTTGTCCGCCAATAATGGCGGTTGGCAATGGGTGGCATCGAGTGGCTGTGACGCGCAACCCTATTTCAGAATCTTCAACCCGGTCAGTCAAAGCGAAAAATTTGACCCAAAGGGCAAATTCATCCGGCGCTACCTGCCGCAACTGGCCAGGTTGTCGGACAAGTCGATCCACGCGCCCTGGACCGCCAAACCGCTCGAATTGCAGGCAGCAGGCATCACGCTGGGGCAGGACTACCCGTACCCGCTGGTGGACCATGCAGCAGCACGGCAACGCACGCTGCAGCGCTATGGTGTGGTCAAGAAGGCTAACCCGACACCCGCCGACAAGGTCTGAGGCAATCTGTTCAGACCTCTCAATTTACTATTAAAAATATAGCATGCAGCGCTTATCAGGCAAGGGCTGCGGCCATACCAGCCATCACGCTGGGGCAGGACTGCCGATACCCGCTGGTGGACCTTGCGGCAGCACGGCAACGCAGGCTGCAGCGCTATGGTGTGGTCAAGAAGGCTGACCCGCCACCCGCCGACAACGCCTGCGGTGATCTTTTCAGGTCTCTCAATTTACTGTACAAAAGATAGCATTCAGCGCTTATCAGACAAGGGCCGCAGCAGCATCAGGCACTATTTTCGCAATGCTGGCAGGAGTGTGAGCAGCGGCTGCAGCAGGCTGGCTCCGAGCCGCTTGGAGCGCTCGCCGTTCCAGCCGACGCGTGCGTCGGGCAGGTCAGCGTTGTCCTTGAACGGCATTTCAATGGTAAAGGCCAGGCAGCCAAACTGCTGGCCAACCCAGTTGGTGGCCAGCGTCATGTTGGCCTCGCCATGTTTGCCGCGCGGGTAGCCGTGGGTGGTTTGAAAATCCGGGCAAGCGGCTTGCCAACTGGTTTTGAAAAGGTCTTCCAGCGCGGCAATGCGCGGGTTGTAGCCCGGCGTGTCCTCGGTGCCCGCGACAAAGTTGTAGGGCAGGCCTTCGTCACCATGGGCATCCAAAAACAGGTCCACGCCCACTTCCAGCATCTTTTGGCGCACCCAGTACACCTCGGGTGATTTTTCCAGCGAAGGTGCGGCCCACTCGCGGTTCAGGTTGGCACCGACCGCGTTGGTGCGCAGGTTGCCGCGCACGGCACCATCCGGGTTCATGTTGGGCAACAGGTAAAACACGCATTGGTCGAGCAAAACACGGGCGACCGGGTCGGCCGCATCAAGCAGGCGCTGCAAAAAGCCCTCGACAAACCATTCGGCCATGGTTTCGCCAGGGTGCTGACGGGCGATCAGCCAGATTTTTCGCCTTTGCGCCAGCGGCGTGGTGCTTTGAGCGTTGGTGATTTGCAGCAGCGTCATGTCGCGGCCATCGAGCGTGCTGCCCAAACGCTCGGTCGTGACGTGATCTGAGAGGGCAACCGAGCCCAGCAAATCCAGATGCCGCTCATGGGAATAGGGCTCAAAATAGGCCAGATAGACGCTGTTGCCCGTCGGCGTGAAGGCCACACGCATCACCTGTCCGTCGAATTCGGTATCGAGCCGAAACCAGTTCTGGCGGTCATCGCTGGCCACCACCCGGTAAGCTTCCCAGCCTTTCGGGTAAGCGCTTTGCCCGGCATTCAAAAAGTTCAGGCACACCGGCAGACCCGCTGCGCCATGCAGGCAAAAGTAAAACCACTGGGCAAATTCACTGGCGTTGTCGCGGCGAATGTTGAGCCGAATGTCTTGTGGGTCGGCCAGGCTGACGACCTCGATGGCACCGGCATCGAACTGACTGGAAATATGAAGTGTTGGCATGAACTTTCCTGATGGGAGCCCGATTTTAGGACCCGGCACCTGATTTGTACGCTAAATCATGCGCTAGCCCTTATGGTATAAGCGCTGCAAGCTATCATAAAAATAGCTTTTTTCGATGCACCGGCCAGCTTGCAGACCAACCGGCAGGCCTGCCGATAATCAGGCCATGACAAACAATGACCCCCTGGCCTTCAACACCTTGGCGCTGAACCCGGCGACGCTGGACAACCTGGCGCAACTTGGCTACCTGGTGATGACCCCGATTCAGGCCATGAGCCTGCCGCAGGCACTGGCCGGCATCGACCTGATCGCCCAGGCCGAGACCGGCAGCGGCAAGACGGCCGCCTTTGGCCTGAGCCTGCTGGAGCGGCTCAACCCGCGCCGTTTTGCCGTGCAGGCGCTGGTGCTGTGCCCAACTCGCGAGCTGGCCGACCAGGTAACCGTGGAAATCCGCCGCCTGGCGCGCGCCATGGACAACATCAAGGTGGTGGCCCTGTGCGGTGGCGTGGCGCTGCGCGGCCAGCGCGCCTCACTTGAGAACGGCGCACACATCGTGGTTGGCACGCCCGGGCGCGTCATGGACCATCTGGCGCGCGGCTACCTCAGCCTGGAAGCCCTCAACACCCTGGTGCTTGACGAAGCCGATCGCATGCTCGACATGGGCTTTTTTGATGACATTGCCACCGTCACCCGACAGTGCCCGCCCGAGCGGCAAACGCTGCTGTTTTCAGCCACCTACCCGCCTGGCATCGAAAAGCTGGCCCGGCAGTTCATGCGAAACCCGGTGCAGATTCAGGTGAAGCCCGCCAGCACCCAAAGCCTGATCGAGCAGCGCTTTTACGAAGTTACCCGGCCCACCCGGTTTGAAGCAGTTGCCAGGCTGCTGAACCACTTTCGCCCGGTCAGCACGTTGGCGTTTTGCAACACCAAGCAGCAATGCAAGGAATTGGTGGTGTATTTGCAACAGCAGGGCTTTAGCGCACTGGCGCTTTATGGCGAGCTGGAGCAGCGCGAGCGTGACCAGGTGCTGGCCCAATTTGCCAACCGCAGCAGCTCGGTGCTGGTGGCCACCGACGTCGCCTCGCGCGGCATCGACATCAAGGAATTGTCAGCCGTCATCAACGTCGATATCACCCCCGACCCCGAGGTGCATGTGCACCGCATTGGCCGCACCGGCCGCGCCGGCGAGGCGGGCCTGGCGCTGAGCCTGGCCGCCCTGTACGAGATGGGTGCGGTCGGCAAGATCGAGCAATACCAGAAGCTCGAATCGGTCTGGCACACTCTTGATGAACTGCAAGCTACTGGCTCCGGGCCCTTGCTGCCGCCCATGGTTACGCTACAAATTTTGGGAGGTCGCAAGGAAAAGATCCGCCCTGGTGATGTGCTCGGCGCGCTCACCGCAGAGGCCGGCTTTAGCCGTGAGCAGATTGGCAAAATTAACGTCACCGAGTTCACCACCTTCGTTGCGGTGCAGCGTGACATTGCGCTGCAAGCCATGCAAAAACTCAATGTGGGCAAGGTCAAGGGCAAAAATGTCAAAGTGCGGCTGCTGTGAAGCAAAAAGCCGACAGGCTGGTGGGGTGATGCTGGCCTGACCACAATGCACTGAATCGTTCGAGGCCTACGCCTTGTCAGGCAAGTTCTGACGCAGCATCGAGCAAAATGCCGACTTTAGCTTTTGCAGGTGCAGGGATACAGTTCATTTCAAGGTTTTGCAGTTCGCAAAACGTGTTTGACACAGCAGGAGTCCACCATGACAACTACCCTTGATGCCATCAACCCGTTCAGTTTGATGATGGAACCGGAACGGGTCTTGCACACCATGGAACGCTCGCAACAACTGCGCAACCTGCGCCGCCACAAGCTGCGTCCGCTCGACAAGCCACTGATTCCGTACACCTCGGCTGCGTTGGCCAGCCGGGCCGCTTTCGATGCCATGATTGACGCGCAGGAACTTGACGAGCAAGACGACTACTTGCTCAATTGAACCGGCCTTCAGCCGTTGCGGGTTTGCAGCAAACGGTACATCGACATGACCTTGGTGACGTAAGACTGTGTTTCTTTGTAATTGGGAATGCGGTTGCCAGCGCGTGCAACCGCGCCTTCACCGGCGTTGTAAGCAGCCAAGGCCAACTCGGTTTGACCCCCAAACAAGCGCAGCAGGTCCGCCAGATAGCGGGTGCCGGTTTGAATATTGAGCTCCGGGTCGGTCAGTTTGGCTGATACTGTTGCGCCCTGGTCAGCCAACACGCCATAGCGTTGCGCTGTGGTCGGCATGATCTGCATCAGGCCCACTGCGCCTTTGGGTGACACCGCCTTGGCATTGAAGGCTGACTCGGTCGCCACCACCGCCTTGAGCAGCTCGTAATCCACG
>DAOSLL010000251.1:0-6035 GCA_035368905.1 Rhodoferax sp. | reverse complement strand
ATAAAAAGCCAGCGTGTCAATTTGCGCCTGCGCGTTGATGCGCTCGCTGATGTCGGTAAAGATGCCGACAAAATGGCTGGTCAGGCCGGCATCGTCTTTCACCGCGCTGATGCTGAGCCATTCGGGATAAATCTCGCCATTCTTGCGCCGGTTCCAGATTTCACCGGCCCAGATGCCATCTTGCTCCAGCGCTTGTGTCATGGCATCGTAGAAGCCGCTGTCGTGGCGACCTGATTTCAGCATTCGCGGGTTCTGCCCCACCGCTTCGTCGGCGCTGTAGCCGGTAATGTCTGCAGCGGCCTGATTGACCCGCAGAATCATGCGTTGCGCATCGGTGACGACCATGCCTTGCTGCGACTCAAACGCGGTGGCGGCAATGCGCAGCGCTTCTTCAGCCTGTTTGCGCTCGGTGATGTCAGAGACCATGCCAACCGCTTTTTCAGGCAGGCCCTGTGCGTTCATCAAAACGTGGCCGGTGGCCCAAACCCAGCGCACCGCCTGGTCGTCACGAACAATGCGAAATTCGTCCCGCCAGTCTTGGGCCAACGCCTGCGCCTGCTGCACCGAGCCTTTCACCCGGCCCAGATCATCCGGGTGCACGTGATCAAAAAAGGTCGCCAGGTTCCAGAGCGGCAGTGGCTCGCTCTGGCCAAAAATCGCGCCGTGCCGGAGTGAGCGGTGCCAGCTTTGGGTGGCCAGGTCGATCTCCCATTCGCCAATGGCCGCAGCGTCAAGTGCCAGGCTAAGCCGGCGATGCGATTCCCGGGCATCTTGTTCGGCCTTTTTGCGCTCGGTGATGTTCAAAAACGCCACCACAAAGCCGTCTGGCTTGAACTGGTAGGCGGCACAGTCGTACCAACAGCCATTGGACGGCAGAAACTGCTCAAAGCGGACCGGCTCGCCAGTGCGCGCCACACGGCCATAAGTGCCAATCCAGTCAAACGGGTCATTTTCGATGCCGGGAAAAGCCTGGGTGACGGTTTTGCCCAATGGGTTGACCCCGGTCAGTTCCTGATAAGTGGCATTGGCATCGATGAAAAAATAATCTTTGGGCCGACCCTGGTCGTCGTAAATCATTTCATGGTAGGCGACCCCGATCGGACCTTTTTCAAACAGGGCGCGGAACTTCCACTCAGTCTCCAGCAAAGCCTGCTCGACCTGGTATTTTTCGGTGACATCACTGAACACCAGCACCACGCCGACGATATCGCCTGCCGCGTTGCGGATCGGGGCGGCGCTGTCGGCAATCTGGTACTCCCGGCCGTCTTTGGCCAACAACATGGTGTGGTTGGCCAGCCCCACCACCTCGCCACATTCGATCACCCGTTGCACCGGGGCGGCAACCGGCTCGCGCGTGCTGGCATTCACAATGCTAAACACCTCGGTCAGCGGTCGGCCCAGTGCGTCGGCCAGCGGCCAGGCGGTGAGTCGCTCGGCGGTCGGGTTCATGCGGGTAATCAGGCCAGCCGCATCGGTGGCAATCACCGCGTCGCCAATCGAGTTGAGCGTGATGGCCAGGTTTTGCTGGCTGTCGGTCAGCGCCGCCTCGCGTTGCGTCCATCGGGCCAGAATGCGGTTAAAGCCATCGACCAGATAGGCTATTTCGTCTGGTCGGGTGGCACTCAGGGGCTGTGCCATCTGCTGTGCATCAGCCAGCGCCGCCAGCGCATCGGCCGTGGCGACCAGGGGGACAAGCTGGCGTTTCAAGACCCACCAGGTCAATGCGCCGGTCAACAATGTCAAAAGCAATGTGGCCCAGAGCAAACGCTGCTGCAGGTCGCGCACCGGCGCAAAGGCTTCTGCCGTGGGCAGCGAGACCAGCACATACCACCCGGCAACAGGAATGCCTTTGCCCGAAACCAGCACTTCCACACCCCGTGGATTGGTCAAAACGGCCGACCCTTCATAGCCGTTGGCGAACCGGTCAATCGACGCATTGCTGCCCACTGTGGGCAGCGGCTCCATGATGCGGCTTTTGTCGGTGGCCGAGATCACCATCCTGTGCTCCGCGGCAATGAGCAGATAGCCGCCGGTCTTGCCGTAGTCGCTCTGCGCAATCAGATCGAGAAAATTCGGCTTGCCAAGATCGGTTACCCCAGTCAGAACACCAATGACCTGGCCTTGCTTCGTGCGAATCGGCACTGTGATGGCAAAGATGGGCATCATGCGCTTTTTGCCAATGACCGGTCGGCTGATCGATGCCTTGCCGTCCTTGAGGGCTGCGGCGATGAAATCCACATCCCGGTAAGAGGTGCCAATGCGCTGTGCCCAGCCCGGCACGTCGGCTATGGCAACGCCATCCGTTGCGGCGGCCCAGGCGCCGCCGTTGAACAGCAGTTGCAGCAGCGGGCGCTGCTCCAGCCGGGTTTGCAAGGCACCTGGCTGGCCCATCAGGTCGGCATCGACTTCTTTGGCAATGGTTTCCAGCGCCTGCAGGCGGTCACGCAGGCGGTCATTGATTTCGTGCGCCATCACCGAGGCGGTCGACAACTGCTGCTGACCCAGCACGCGTTCCAGATCGGCTTGCAGCAAGCCGCTGGCATACAACGACAGGGCCCAGATACCGAGCACAAAAACCGCCAGCGTAAAGACGGTGGCACGGGCTTGGAGCGACCGCCACAATGAGACTTTCGAGTTCATAGGTTTGTTCCAACAGACATATCAACTTTATCGGTACTCACGCAGTATTCAAATGGGCTGGCAGCATTTTTTTGTCACTATTTGACTGCCGGGGCGGCGCACCATCTGGCGCTGCAACAGCGGTCACACAGTCAACCGAATCGAACCCTATTGCGTCCTGCTTGCTTGGCCTGGTACATGGCCGCATCAGCCCGTACCAGCATGTCGGTCTGGCTGACTTGCTGGTTGCCAAACATCACCACGCCAATGCTGGCGCTGCACCGATGCTCTACCGTGGTGCTGTCGCCGTCCGCATGCAGCACCATCAACTGGTACGGTGCCGCCAGACTGTCGCGAATTTTTTCAGCCACGGCGTGGGCCTGTCCGGCGGCCTCGGCCTGGTCAGACCCAAGTTCGGTGAGCATCACGATGAACTCATCGCCGCCGAGACGGGCCACGCTGTCGGCTTCGCGCACGCCGTCGGTCAAGCGCCGAGCCACCTCGATCAGCAGCAAGTCACCCACATCGTGGCCCAGCGTGTCGTTGACCGGCTTGAAGTTGTCCAGGTCCAGAAACATCAAGGCCCCATAAAGCCCGTTGCGTTTGCTGGCGGCCATGGCCTGGCTCAAGCGATCACCAAGCAGGCGGCGGTTGGGCAGGCCGGTTAGGGCATCAAAGTAGGCCATTTGGCGAACCCGGTCTTCCATCACCTTGTGCTCGGTGATGTCAGAGAACAAGGCCAGGTAATGTTGCACGCTGCCGCTGGCATCACGCACGGTGCTGACGGTTAGCCGCTCGGCAAACAGTTCGCCGTTTTTGCGCTTGTTCCAGATTTCATCGCTCCAGTAGCCCTGTTCGGTCAGGCTGCGCCACATGGCGGCAAAGTAGTCCGCGTCATGGCGGCCAGAATTCAGGATGTGCGGGTTTTTCCCCAGCACCTCGTCGCGGCTGTAGCCGGTGATGCGGGTGAAGGCCTCATTCACCTCCATGATGTTGGCATTTGCCCCGGTGATCATGATGCCCTCGCCAGCATGGGCGAAGACACTCGCGGCAAGGCGTAGCCGGGCCTGGTCCTGGTTGCGTTCGGTGACATCGCGCGCCGTGACAAAAACAAAGGGTTCACCCTCCAGCACAATCAGACGGCCCGAAGCTTCCACGTCAATACAGGTGCCATCGAGCTTGACAAAACGCTCTTCTATCCTCGGCTCCGGCCGACCGGTCTGGTGGGTGTTCCTGATCCGATCCAGCACGACTTGGTGATAGTCCGGATGAATCAGCTCAAGCACCGGCTTGCCGATCAGGTCTTGTTCGGTGCTGGCACCAAACATCGCAATGGCGGCCGGGTTGGCAAACGTCAGCTTGGCCTTGCGGTGCAGCAAAATGGCGTCGGGTGACAGATCAACCACTGCGCGAAATTTTGCCTCGCTCTCGGCCAAAGCCTGCTCGCGCTTAGCCGTCGCTGCCAGCAGGCGGTTGAAGCCGCCGATCAACTCACCGATCTCGTCCTGGCGCTGCACTGTCAACGCCTGCACCGGCTGGCCACTGTCGACCTGGGCGGCCAGCGAGCGGCTGGCGGCAAGCAGCGGTGACAACTGCCCTTGCAACAGGTGCTGAATCAGCCACCAGGTCAGCGCACCGGCCAGCACGGTAAAGACCATGGCACCGAGCAGCAAGCGCTGCAGCATATGGTTGACCGGCGCAAAGGCTTCCTGCGCTGGCAGTGTGGCCACGACGAACCAGCCAGTTGCCGCAATCACCTTGGCAGCCGACAACTCAAGTACGCCGCGCGAACTGACGGCCAGGCCAAAGCCCTCATAACCCAGCATGTAGCGGTCGTGCATCGCGTTGCGCCCGGGGTCTGGCACCGGCTGCATGGCGCGGCTCTTGTCGGAGCCGGTGACAATCAGCTTGTGCTGTGGCGCGATCAGCAGATAGCCGCCGGTCTGGCCGTAGCGGCCGTCCATAATCTGGTTGAGAAAACTCGGTTGCCCCAGGTTGATCGTCGCCACCATGGCCCCGATCACCTGGCCTTTGCCATCACGAATCGGGGCGCTGATGCTAAAGATCGGTGCTCGCAGCTTCTTGCCCATGGCGGGTCGGCCAATCACCGTTTTACCCTCCTTGAGCGTCACGGCAACATTTTCCCGGTCCAGGTAGTTGGTGCCAATGCGGCCGGCCGAACGTGGCACATCAGCCATCGCCGTGCCATTGGCCCCGGTAACGAAGACGCCGCCGTTGAACAGCAGTTGCAGCAGCGGGCGCTGCTCCAGCAACTTTTGGAGGGCGACGGCATCAGCCAGTACCGCCGGGGTCACTTGTTTGGCAATCGATTCCACCGCCTGCAGACGGTCACTCAGGCGGTCATTGATTTCCAGGGCCATCACCGACACTGCAGCAAACTGCTGCTGACCCAACATTTGCTGCAAGTCTTCGCGCAGGATGCGGCTGGCATAGAACGCGAGCAGCCAGATGCCCAACACAAATATGCCCACCGTCAACAGGGTGAGACGGGTCTTGAGCGATTGCCATTGAAAGACGCGTAAGTTCATGCCGATTTCCTTGGACATCAAGCCGCCAGAAGCACATGGTACCCCCGCCACGCTTGCTGCAATGACCACCATGGCAAGCAACCGGCAGCGTGGCGACGGTGGGCATCACCCTAAAATGGGTTGATGACCACCCCGTCACGCACCACCCCGCTGGCTGCGCCGCCGCCGCGGCGCAAGCTGCCCATCGGGATTCAGACTTTTTCCAAACTACGCGAAGAAGGCTGCTACTACGTCGATAAGACCGCGCTGGCCCTGCACCTGATCGACAGTGGCAGCTACTACTTCTTGAGTCGCCCGCGCCGCTTTGGCAAAAGCCTGTTTTTGGACACCCTCAAAGAGCTGTTTGAGGGCAACGCGGCGCTGTTCCACGGCCTGGCCGCTGAGAACTCCTGGGACTGGGGCAAACAATTCCCCGTGATTCGCATCAGCTTTGGCGACGGCGTGCTGCGCAGCCGGACCGAGCTTGACACCCGCATTCACGAGATCCTGCTCGACAACGCGCAGCGCCTGGGCGTGGTCTGTACCCATGAAAGCATCGGCGCACGCTTTGAACAACTGATCGCCCGAGTGCACCAAAAGGTCGGCCAGCGCGCGGTGGTGCTGATTGACGAATACGACAAGCCAGTTCTGGACAACATCGACAACAGCCCGGTGGCGATCGAGATGCGCGAAGGGCTCAAAAACCTGTACTCGGTGTTGAAGGGCTCGGATGAGCATTTGAAGTTTGCTTTTCTCACCGGGGTCAGCAAGTTCAGCAAAGTGAGTTTGTTTTCTGGCCTGAACCACCTGACAGACATCACCCTCGATCCGCGCTACAGCGCCCTGTGCGGCTACACCGACGCTGACCTTGACACGGTGTTTGCGCCC
>DAOSLL010000250.1:0-6041 GCA_035368905.1 Rhodoferax sp. | reverse complement strand
ATCAAGGTAACGGGTTTGCGTCAGGTCCATCTGGCAACCGTCGATGACGGCCTGCAGATGGTGCTGCGCAATGCCGAATTGCTGGGCAATCGGCATCAAGGCCAGCATCACCGGGTGGCTCGGCTGGCCGGCGTAGGACTTGGCCACCTCGGCCTGCCACCAGGCCAGTTTGGTGGCGGCCACACCGGCATCGGTGGCCTCATCAACCACGTCATCGACTTCACGGCAAAACGCATAAAACGCCGTGATGGCGGCACGCTTGGGTGCGGGCAGAAACAAAAAGGCGTAATAGAAACTGCTGCCTGATGCGGCGGCTTTTTGCTGGACGTAGTCTTGCGGGGTCATGGCTTGGGTTGGCTGTTTTGACTCAGTTTAAACAGGTGATGTGACGCAGGTGCATTTTTGTCGGCCATTTGCCACCCCGACAGTGGTGTACCGCGCGCCTGCAGCTTCGTCGTGCTGGCCAATTGCCAGCGCAGGCCCGATTGTCCCTGTGGGCACAGGGTTTGTCGCTGCTTCGGGACAATGTGGTGATGAACGCACAACTTGCCCCTGTTGAACTGGTCAAAACCGGGCTGGTCTGGGACAACACCTTTTACCGCCTGGGCAAAAGTTTTTTCACCCCGCTGGCACCGCAGCCACTTGGTCAGCCCTACTGGGTTGGGCGCAGCCTGGCGGTTGCTGATTTGCTCGGGCTTGAGCCTGACTGGCTGAGATCCGAGGCGCTGCTGCAGGCACTGTCGGGCAACCTGCCGATTTCAGGTACGCAGCCGCTGGCCAGCGTCTACAGTGGTCATCAGTTTGGCCAATGGGCCGGGCAACTCGGTGACGGGCGCGCCATTTTGCTGGGTGAAACCGGCGGGCTTGAAGTGCAGCTCAAGGGCTCTGGCCTGACACCCTACTCACGCATGGGCGACGGTCGGGCGGTATTGCGCAGCAGCATCCGCGAATTTTTGTGCAGCGAGGCGATGCATGCCCTGGGCATTCCGACCTCGCGCGCATTGTGCGTGACCGGCTCCAACGACGCGGTGCGGCGCGAGACGCTGGAAACCGCTGCGGTGGTGACCCGCGTGGCACCAAGCTTTATCCGCTTTGGTCATTTTGAGCACTTTTCTGCCAGAAACCAGCTCACCGAGCTCAAAACGCTGGCTGACCATGTGATTGATCGCTTTTACCCCGAATGCCGAACCAGCACCGATTTCGATGGCAATGCCTACGCGGCCCTGCTGCAGCGGGTCACCGAACGCACGGCGGTGATGGTGGCACATTGGCAGGCGGCGGGTTTTTGCCATGGGGTCATGAACACCGACAACATGAGCATTCTGGGTCTGACCATCGACTACGGCCCGTTTCAGTTTCTTGATGCGTTTGACCCGGATCACATTTGCAACCATTCAGACCGCCAGGGCCGCTATGCTTTTGAGCGCCAGCCAGACATTGCCCACTGGAATCTGTTCGCGCTGGCGCAGGCGCTGCTGCCGCTGCTGCCTGACCAGGCATCGGCGCTGCGGGCACTGGCATCTTTCAAGCCGGTGTTCAATGACAAATTTCACCGGTTGATGTGTGCCAAGCTAGGCTGGCCTGAGACCGCTGGTACGGCTACTGGCTGCGACCAGGACGCGGTGTCGTGGCCACAGGGCGACAGCCAGCGAATGGCGGCACGGCAAGCGCTGATCGACCAAATACTGGCGCTGCTGGCACAAGACCGGGTGGACTACAACATCTTTTGGCGTCGCCTGAGCCAGGCACGCGCCAGCGGCAACCCGGCACCGGTGCGGGACCTGTTTCTGGATCGCCCCGCCCTGGATGCCTGGATGCTATTATATAATGAGCTGTCAGCGCATATAGAACAAGGGCTACAGGCCGATTTGATGCTCAAGACCAACCCGAAGTATGTGCTTCGCAACCATCTGGGCGAAGTGGCCATCCGGGCCGCCGGAAGCGGTGACTATGCCGGTGTTGCAGACCTGTTGGCGCTGCTGGAAAAGCCGTTTGATGAACACCCGGCCTTTGAAGCCTTTGCCGACTTTCCACCCGACTGGGCCAGCCAGATCGAAATCAGTTGCAGTTCGTGATGTTGTGATACAACCCCCAAGGACCACCCATGCCCTACCCCGTACAGAAGACCGATGCCCAATGGCAAGCCCTGCTCAAAGACAAGGGCGCTGAGCCGTCAGCCTTTCAGGTGACCCGCCAGGCCGCCACCGAGCGTCCGTTCAGCGGCAAGTATGAAACCCACTGGGCCGACGGCAGTTACCACTGCATGTGCTGTGGCAACAAGCTGTTTGCCGCCGACAGCAAGTTCGACGCTGGTTGTGGCTGGCCCAGTTTCTCATTGGCGCTGCCAGGTGCCATCACCGAAATCACTGACCGCAGCCATGGCATGGCACGGGTGGAAACCGTCTGCAGTCAATGTGGCGCGCATCTGGGTCATGTGTTTGACGACGGCCCGACCGAGTCCGGCCTGCGCTATTGCATGAACTCGGCTTCGTTAAACTTCACCCCAACATGAAGATACTGATCGATTTTTTTCCCATCCTGCTGTTTTTTGGTGCCTACAAGTATTACGACATCTACGTTGGCACCGCCGTGCTGATGGTCGCCACGTTGGGGCAAATGACGCTCATTTACGCGATCGACCGGCACTTGCAGGCCATGCACAAGATCACATTGGCGCTGATTCTGGTTTTTGGCACCCTGACGCTGGTGCTGCATGACGAACGCTTCATCAAATGGAAACCGACCGTGCTGTACGCCGCAATGGCGATTGGCCTGGCGATTGCGGTGTGGCTGCTGAAGAAAAACTTTTTGAAGATGCTGCTTGGCAGCCAGTTGAGTTTGCCCGAGCAGGTCTGGATGCGGCTGAACATGATCTGGGTGGCGTACTGCTTTTTCATGGCCAGCATCAACGGCTATGTGGCAGCCTACTACAGCACCGAAGACTGGGTGAATTTCAAGCTTTGGGGCTATGCCTTCCCGCTGGTGTTCATTGTCGGGCAGGGCTTTTATATTTCACGCTACATCGCAGCAGAAGACACGGAAAAGCCGACACCATGAGCAGCACCCCGACCGCCCAGGCCTTGCAGCAGCGGCTGCAACAGGCGCTCAACCCGCAAGCGCTGGAGGTGATTGACGAAAGCGCCCAGCACCACGGCCATGCAGGTGCCAATGGCAGTGGCTTTGGCACCCATTTTCGAGTGCGCATCACTTCACATTTATTTACCGGCAAGACCCCGGTGGCGCGGCATCGGCTTGTGTATGATGCGCTGCAAGATTTCATGGACCACGGCCTGCACGCGCTGGCCATTGAAGCCAAAGTGCCCGCAGCAAGCTAACGCGGGCAAAAAACCCAACACTCCTTTTCCCCTTTATTTATTTGAAACTCAGGAAACTCGCATGAAGAAATATCTCTTGTCCGGTATTGCCATGGCAACCTTGATGGTTGGCCTGTCACCCCTGGCGTTGGCGCAGAACATCGCCGTTGTCAATGGCAAAGCGGTGCCAAAAGCCCGCGTTGAAGCGTTGAGCCAGCAGGTTATTCGCTCTGGCCGCCAAATCACACCTGAGGTCGAACAACAGATCAAGGATGAAGTGATCGCCCGTGAAATCTTCATTCAGGAAGCCCAAAAGCAAGGTCTTGATGCCACCGAGGACTTCAAGACCCAGATGGAGCTGGCGCGCCAGACCATCCTGATCCGCGATCTGTTCACCAATTACCAAAAAGCCAACACCGTCACAGACGAAGAAGTCAAGGCAGAGTACGACCGCTTTGCCGCTGCCAACAGTGGCAAGGAATACAAGGCACGGCACATTCTGGTGGAAAAAGAAGACGAGGCCAAGGCCATCATCGCGCAACTCAAAAAAGGTGGCAAATTTGACGAAATTGCCAAAAAATCCAGCAAAGACCCCGGCTCTGGTGCCAAGGGTGGCGACCTTGACTGGGCCCCGGCCGGCAATTACGTGGCTGAGTTCTCCCAGGCATTGACCCAGTTGGCCAAGGGCAAGATGACCGAGACCCCGGTTAAATCGCAGTTTGGCTACCACATCATCCGCCTCGATGACGTGCGCGATGCGCAGTTGCCGCCGCTGGAGCAGGTCAAACCTCAGGTGCAACAACAATTGCAGCAGCAAAAACTGGTCAAGTACCAAAATGACTTGCGCAGCAAAGCCAAGGTCGAGTGATTTTTATTTGACCAGCCAGCTCGCCAGCATCAGCCCGCCGATCAGCACCGGCTGGTGCAGCATGTAATAGCTCAGGCTCCAGCGGCCCAGCCAGGCCAGGGGTTTGAGCGCAGGTGCCAAAGCCTGTCGCAACACGCCAGGCTTGGTGTCCAGCAACCATTTGCCGGTAGCCAGGCCCCACCACACCAGCCCGAGCCAGGGCAGCAGCGGCACGTAGTCTTCAGTCACCGGTTTTTCTGTAATCCAGCCGATCCAGTTCAGCATCGGCGCGTTGAATAATTCAATCAATTGGCTTGTAGCCCATGAGTTCATGGCGTAGGGTGCTATCAATACTGATGTAATCGCGAGCCAACCCAGCCACCACAGCCAGCGCCCCCAATGGCAGGTCAGACGGGCCAGCAGCAGCATCAGCGCCAGGCCGTGCAAGACACCGAAGTAAATGAAACTGCCGGGGTACATCAGCCAAGACCCCAGCGTGACCAGCAATGCACAAGCCACCACCTGCACCCAGCGCTGCCAGAATCGTGCCCAGCCATGGCCCTGCGCCAGTGCCACTGCCTGACCGAGCCCGGCACAAAACAGAAACAGGCTGACGATCAGCGTGCGCTGCCAGGTCCACAGCGGATCGGCATAAAAATTCTGCCGGATGTAGCCAAAATGGTTCAAGTCGAAGCCCAAGTGAAAAAACGTCATCCAGACCACTGCCAGGCCACGCAGGGCATCGATCACTTCGAAGCGTTGTGCTTTCATGGGGCAAGTGTAAGGAACTGGCAGAAAAAAGCGGCTGCTTGGTACCCGGGAGTCGGCATGTGCGGCCCATCAAGTTCATACGGTGAGACGGCAGTGACCAGCATGCGGGCTCTGAAAACGGCGTAACGCTCACTTGGGAGTGGACCGCCCATGCCAGGTGAAGCCGCGAGCGACACACAATTCGAAAGAACCATTCCTGTTTTGATCCGGCCAGGTGCTTAAGGGTCAAGCAAGAATTACTTGAACAGTTCGGCCGCACTGACAAGCGCAATGCGTTGTTGCAAACCGCTTGTGCAGCCAGTGGCAGCTGGGCATGGCAACTTGTTGAATTGAACTCACAGCACATCGCCGTTTGCCCCTTTGCCCGGGCATTGTGGGGGCGACTTGTAAGACTTCTTAAAGCCTACAATCAAATCGATCCGGTCAACTTTGAGGTGTTGTCCTGGTTCAGCAGGTACAAGTGGCAGGCCGAACAAATGCGTGCCGTCAAGGCAGGCGCCAGCCACCGCCTGTTTGCCTGAGCCGGTGTTTTGCGTACTGGAGTTGTTCCGATGGCGGCTTTGTTTGCTGCGACCGCTGTGGTCGTGCCCTTTGAAAACCTGGGAGTGTCTTCCGTTGACTCGGTTGGCTGGGAAAAAATGCGAGTTATGACGATACCAAACAGTAGTCGGCATCAATTGAGTTGGCCTTCCATGGATGTCATCACGGTCTGTTGATGAACCCCGAATTCGAGCCGCCAGAGCACCAGCCAGTTGCAAGCGTTTCACGTTTGCGACTCTGGTTGTTGCTGGCCTGGTTTCTTGCGTCCTTCGGGGTTGTTTTTTTTGCCCATGATCTGCAGCAGGTCATCGCTGGTTGGCCTCTGGCCTATTGGTTTGCAGCGCAAGGCAGCGTACTGGTTTTCATTGCTTTGGTAGCTATTTACGCCTGGTTTGCCAATCGTGCGGATGGCATCGAGCCGATCAATGATCCAGGATATGGCCTTTACCTTCGACGGATTCACCGCCGGTTCATTGCCTATGTGATTTTGTTCCTGCTGCTTTTGCTGCTGCTGGCGCTGGCGGAGAGGGCAGGGTTGCGGAAAATCTGGGTTGGTGCGATTTTTCTTT
>DAOSLL010000249.1:0-6044 GCA_035368905.1 Rhodoferax sp. | reverse complement strand
CCCACGACCCACAGCGCGTCAAAGCCAAAGTGGCCACCACTGCGGCCACGCAACCAACAAGCACAAGCGTCCGCCAGGCAGCCATCCAGATCGCCACAGCCGCCAAAATGCTCAATGATCTGCGTGAAAACTGGCTCAACCCGCCCGAGTGGACGCACAAAGTGCCCGAGATCATCCCGCTTGGCATGACCGAGTCGCCTTACCCGGACCGTATCGAGCCCAAACCCGGCATCTGCGAAGCAGACCGCAAGGCTTTGCAAAAACGCACCCCCACCAACCTTTACAACGCCCAACCGGCCTGGCTAAAGATGGCGCACCAGCAACTTGACCAAGCGGTAGCCGCTGCTTACGGCTGGACTGACTACAGCCCCGAACTGCCTGACGACGACATCCTGAAACGCCTGCTGGCCTTGAATCTGGCGCGCTCAAATGGCTGACCGCACCGGTCAATTCGGGGAAATAGCGTGCCAGTCTCGAGTTGTTGCCTGGGATTTGAAAGGCACCTGCGAGGCAGCGGTGCAGCGAAACCACGCGGTGGTCTATCACAGCATGGGCCAGCAATTGGCAATACGCTGGCACCTGCTGCGCCTGCTACGCCAGCGCGGCAATCCACTGGGTGGCACGCCGCAGCGAATTGGCCATGTCTTTGGCCAGGTTTTCCAGCAGGATGATTTTCAGCAAGGGTGACTCGGCTGCCATCTGTTCGAGCTTGCGCGACTCCAGAATGCGGCAACGCACCTCGGTGTCGGCGCATACCGTGGCAGTGCGGGATGTCTGGCCGAGCAACACCATTTCACCGAAATTCATGCCCGCGCTCAGTGAGGTGATGCGGTGATGGGCACCGTCGGCCAGTGGCACCAGTACGCTGACCTGGCCGGACTCGATGAAATACATCCGGCCGTCACCGGCCTGCCCAGCGGTGACGATCTCCTCGCCGATGGCATAGACCTGGCTGGTGGTGGCGGCTTCCACCTGCAGCGTGAGGACCAGTGGCATGCCCTTGAACAACAGGAAGTCTGCCAGCGATGCAGCCGTCACCGGGCTGTGCGCAGCTTCACCAAACAGGCGGTTTTCGCACCATTCCACTGCCAGATCGTTGTCTTCAAAACTCAGGTAACCCCGATCACCCTTGGCACTTACCCGGCGCAATGGCTGCGAGATCGACTTGCGGGCGTGGATGCGGGTGAACACCACCGCGATGCCATCCCGGCTAAAACCAAGCCTGGCCTCGTTGAGCAGGCGGGCGGCGCAATCGGAGACCCCGTCCACCTGGTGCAGGTCGAGAATGAAGCTGTGCGTGTCAGAGGCCATCTGGAGCATCTTGCGGATGATGTACTCGATGCCGTCGACAGCCAGGTAGCCATGCAGGCACAGGTATTTGATGCGCCGGGCGTGTTCCATCAGGTAGCTGCGCATTGCCGACGAGGGCTGGCGGCGCGACGGCGCGTCGATGGCGCTGTAAACCCGGCCCAACGCCATGCTGGGGTGACCGGCGCGGCCAAACACATGCAGGCTAAAGTCCTTGGACAGGCGCTTGCAGACTTCGATGCCACGCGCGCTGTTGCCCTTGGCATCGAGTTTGGGTGAAAAAATGCCAATGCCAAAGCGCCCCGGCAACACCGCAATGATGCCGCCACCAACCCCGCTCTTGGCCGGCATGCCCACTTCAAACAGCCAACTGCCGGCGTAGTTGTACATGCCGCAGGTGGCCATCACGCTGAGCACCCGCTCCACATGCTCGGCTGGCAGGGCGCGCCGCCCGGTCACCGGATGCACGCCGCCATTGGCCAGCGTGGCGGCCATGCAGGCCAGATCCTGACAACTGACTTCAAACGAGCATTGCCTGAAATAGTTTTCCAGCGCGGCCATCGGGTCGCCGTCGATGATGCCGAAATTTTTCAGCATCCAGGCAATCGCCCGGTTCCTGAAGCCGGTGGCACTCTCAGAATGGTAGACCGAGTCGTCAATGCCGAGGTCGCGGCCAACAAACGCCGCCATCGAGGCAGACAGGCGCTGCCACTGTGCTTCGGCACTGTCACCGGCCACCAGGCTGGTGGTGGCGATGGCACCAGCATTGATCATCGGGTTCAGCGGTGCACCAGTTTGGGGATCGAGGCTGATCGAGTTGAACGCATCGCCACTGGGTTCGACGCCAATTTTCCTCGACACGGTTTCGACACCCCGATCCGCCAGCGCCGTGGCATAAACAAAGGGTTTTGAGACCGACTGGATGGTGAACAACTGACCGGTGTCACCGACGTTGTAAGCCACACCGTCCATGGTTACCAGGCTGATGCCAAACCAGTCCGGATTGGCCTTGGTCAGTTCAGGTATGTAGCTGGCCAACTCACCGGCGGTCAGACCGACCAGGCTTTTGTGAAGGTCTTCGAGATAGGTTTGAATAGGTGATTGCATGTGGCAGCTCTTGAGGTGTAGCTGCCATCGCAAAAGCCATGCCGGGCAAGCCGGTGGAAATTGGGGTCAGAGTCGAATTTCGCCGCAAACAAACATCAGTTTCCAAAAGGCAGCCTGCCAGAGCGCCACTGCCGCAGCCAGCCAACCGGATGAAGCTGGCACTGGCCTGCGCCAAAGGTGCCAGCAACGGCCACCTCAGAATTGCCGAAACGCCCCGCTGCCGAACAGGCCAATCAGTCCGATCACGATCAGGTAGATGGCCACGATGAAGTTCAGCAGCTTGGGCATGATCAAAATCAGGATGCCAGCCACCAGTGAGATCAGCGGTGTCAAACTCAGGTGAATGTTCATGGGGTCCTTGGTGCCAATGGGTGAAAAAAAGCCATAGTGTCCGGCATCACACTGCCGGACACCCGGATACCGTACAGCGCTTGCCAGGACGCAAGCGTCAGTATCAGGTGCGGGGCTCACCTAACCGGTTGACGGTCAGGGTGGGGCCGGGTGGCGCGGTCAACTGAACGCTATGTTCCTGGCCCCGAAAGGTATAGGTGACATCCCAGAAATCGGGCCGCGCCTGGCTGGGTATCTCCTGGCAACGCTGCACATCGCGGGTGACAACCTGCGGTGCATTGTTGTTGCGGCCGACCTGGTTGCCAATCGCAGCACCGGCAATGGCACCACCGACGGTTGCCAGGTCCTTGCCGCGGCCACCGCCCACCTGGTGCCCCAGCACGCCGCCGAGCAGGGCACCGGCAAGGGCCCCGGGAGCGTTGGACGCGCCCCGCTCAACCCCCACTTGCTCGCGCTCGATCCAGCAGCGCTGGTCGGGTGGCCCAACCACCGCGCGCACCGAAATCACATCTGCCTGGTAAAGGCGTTCGTTGTTTTGACGGCGAAAGTCGGGCCGGTTAACTGGCGCGGGTGCATAGCGATCATCGTCAACGCGGGCGTTCTGGGCAATCAGGCGAGCCGATGAGACGCGGTCGTTCAGGCCCATCGCCGCCAGTGACGGGTAGCGGCCAGCGCGAAGCACAACGCAGCGACCGCCAAACCGGTAGTCTTCGCAGACTTCCCACCGGTTGCCGGTTACCACGGCAGACGAAGCACGGTCATTGAAGCCGAAACGGTCAAAATTGTTGACCTGCCGACTGGTTGTGAATGACTGCCCCCGAAAGTAGTCTTGCTCGTAAAAGGTGACCTGGGCTACCGCCTGCGTGGCAATCGCCAGCGTGGCTAGCGCAATGATGTTTTTCAATTGTGTCTTCATGAATGGCTCCTGTAGAAAGTTGTGGCAGGGACGCAAGTCCGCGCCAGATCCGTCCTGCCAGCATAGCAGTCCGGTACCAAGGCGTTGACTATGTTGTTTCACTTGCATGCGGTCTGTACGCCTGCGAACACAGGTCTTGCAATTGATCTGGCGATTGATCTGGCAATTGGCCTGGTAATTGGCCTGTCAATGCCGCAGTCGGTATCGGGGACAATCCAGCCGCCATGAACCAAACCAGCACCGAACCCCAAGAGCTACCCCCGCTGCACGCCACGCCGCCCGGCCTGTACCGCCATTACAAGGGCGGCTGGTACGAGGTGATGGATACCGTGCGCTGCAGTGAAACCCTGCAGGGCATGACGCTGTACCGGGCCTTGTACGGCAGTCAGGGTCTGTGGGTGCGGCCCGCGGCTATGTTTGCACAAACCGGTGTCTTTCAGGGCAAGGAGCAAGCCCGCTTTGTGCGCCACGACCCGGCCGTGCTGGCGCTGCAAGACCTGGCCACGGCGCAGGCGCTGATCACCTACCTGAGCGCCGTGGCGCTGCGCCAGGGCATCGAACTCGACAGCGCCTTGCGAGCCCCGCCGATCATGCCCAACACCTGCTGCGGGCGCGGTTGCAATGGCTGCGTCTGGGAATATTACTTTGCCGCGTTGATGCGCTGGCGCGATGATGCACTCGCCTTGCTATCAGGCGCTGCGATGCCCACGGCTGCAGTCGGGTAACCGGCGCTCGCTGGCTGAACCGCGCCAGCCAGCGCATCAGCGCCGAACAGATGCCGCTGCGACACAGATGCGGACTTTGCGTGTCCCGCAACAGCTTGCCACAAGCTGAATTTTTGACCCTGTTTTATGCCTCCAGCCCTTGCCAATAAAGCGCTGATAGCTCCTTTTTTTATAGTAACCTGAAGCGCAGCAAACAGGTCAACCGGGCGTGGCAACGCCTGGTTTGGGCGTGTCTGCCTTGGCACCTTGGCAGCCTTTCAGGCAAGCAGCATGGATGTGGATAATCGGGGCCACTGTGCTGATGGGCAGCACGGTTTTTTTGCCTGGCAGTTACCACTCATGAGGTATCCATTGAAGTATTTGACAATTCTTGGCCTGCTTGGTGCCGCCGTGCTGGCAGCTCCGGTGGCTTCTTATGCACAGCACGTGGGGTATGCCACGAAGTCCGTCAACCTGCGTGCCGGTCCGGCGCGGGACTACCCGGTTGTCTTTGTTGCGACGCGTGGTGCGCCACTGCAGGTGCTCGGTTGCCTGAACGGCTACCAGTGGTGTGATGTCGCCGTCGGCCGGAACCGTGGCTGGGTCTATGCAAACAACATCAGCTACCCCTACCAGGGCCACAACGCTCCGATGATCCGCATCGGTGCTGCGGTGGGCATTGGCATCATCGCTTTCAGCGTCGGCAGCTATTGGGACAACCACTACCGGTCGCGCCCCTGGTATGGGCAGCGCTCGCGCTGGGTCGGTCGGCCAGTGCTTGCCCGCCCGCCACAAGCCCGCCCACCGCATGTGCGCCCGCCACACGCCCGCCCGGCTCAAGTCCGCCCGCCGGTGGCCAACCATCGGCCGACGCCGCGCCCGCCATCGGCGCACCCGCCAGGCGCAGGCAGACCGATTCCGCTGCCGGCCAGGTAGCCACAGAGTTCGCGACCGCAGTTGCCCCAGCCGGACTACTGCCAGGGCAAATCTGCTTTTCCTCGAAGGCGTTGATTTGCGCACTGATTCCCGCGAACCCCAAAACGACCGAGATCCGATGAGAGAGAACCTACCCTGAGTTTGCGCTGGGCTGGCCAGGGGTTTCCCGTTGGTCGATGGCCCTGCCGCTGGCCCTGGCCAATACAAAACGCCTGATCCCGAATTTCTCAGACATCGTGTCGCAACCACTCCCGATCATCCACGTTGACCAGTTGCAGCCAGGCGTGTTTGTGTCGCTTGAGCTGGGCTGGCTGGACCACCCGTTTCTGGTCAACTCGTTCTTGATCAAGGATGCCGACCAACTGGCGGCCCTGCGGGAACTCGGGTTGAGTCACTTTTCTTACGATCCACAGCGTTCAACGAACAAGCCGCTGCCCCTTGACGGCGAAGCCGCCACCGACATCCCCGCGCACATCACCGCGGCAAACCGCCGATTGATGGATGAAAAGCGCGGTCGCACCGGGCGTATGGCCGAGCATCGCGAGCGCACCCTGGCATTTGAGAAGGAATACGAAGAGGCCGTCGGTTCCACCAAAGATGTTCTGACCGACATGCTGCGCCAGCCGCAGCGTGCCGTAGCGCAAGGTATCGCCCTGGCGCAGCGATTGACCTCGGCTTTTCTGGACGATTCGGGAGCCACCGTGATGATGGTGGCCTCCCAC
>DAOSLL010000248.1:0-6048 GCA_035368905.1 Rhodoferax sp. | reverse complement strand
ACGGATGCCAGCGCGCCCCGGTGCTGCAACTTGCTGCACCGGGACATTGGCTTTATGGCTTTATCATTGACCCTCTTTTTCCAACTGGAATCACCATGTCTGACCTGATCTTGCTCGGCGATGAAGCGGTTGCCCGCGCCGCCATTGACGCTGGCATCACCGCCGCTTACGCCTACCCCGGCACCCCTTCGACCGAGATTTACCAGGCGATTGAAGACCACGCCAAAAAGCACGGCCTGCCGATCAAGGGGTTTTGGTCCACCAATGAAAAAGTGGCGCTGGAAGAAGGTGTTGGCGTGTCTTACGCAGGCTGTCGCGCGCTGGTGGCGATGAAACATGTCGGGCTGAATGTGGCGGCTGACCCGTTCATGAACGTGGCGGTGTCCGGTGCGCACGGCGGGCTGGTGATTGTGGTGGCCGATGACCCTTCGATGCACAGCTCGCAAAACGAGCAGGATTCGCGTTACTTTGCCGACTTTGCCATGGTGCCGTGCCTGGAGCCAGCCAGTCAGCAACAGTGTTACGACATGACGCGCGAGGCGTTCGAGCTGTCCGAGCAGCTCAAGGTGCCGGTGCTGCTGCGCCTGGTGACGCGCCTGGCGCACAGCCGCTCGCAGGTCAGGCTGGCCCCGCCGCGCGCACAAAACAAACCGCACTATGTTGATGACCCGGCGCGTTTCACGTTGATTCCGGCCAACGCCCGGCGCGCCTATGCGCAGTTGATCGACAAGCAGACTGCGCTGCAAGCCTGGAGCGAGGCGCATGCGGTCAATACCCTGACCATTCGAAGCCCTGGCAAACCCGGCATTCTGGTCAGCGGCCTGGCCTGGAATTACCTCAATGAGGCGCTTGGCGAGGCCATCGAAGGCTACAACCTGTTGCGCATTGCCAGCTACCCGCTGCCGGTGAAAAAAATTCGCCAGTTGCTTGATGCCTCCAGCGAGGTGTTCGTGGTGGAAGAAGGCTACCCGTTCATTGAGCGCTATGTCAGCGCGCTGGGCCTGATGACCGAGCGCCGCATTCGCGGCAAGCTCACTGGCGATTTGCCGCGCATGGGCGAGCTCAGCCAGGACGCGATCAAACCCTGCTTTGGCCTGGCGGTCGAGCCATCGCTGCAACTCGCCGGGCTGGCCGACGTGCTGGTTGGTCGCCCGCCGCGTTTGTGTGACAAGTGCCCGCACAGCGACGCCTACATTGCCATCAAGGAAGTGATTGCCGACCTCGGTGCCGGGGTGCGGGTGATGGGCGACATTGGCTGCTATTCGCTGGGCTATCTGGAGCCGCACCAGGCGATCCATTCCTGCCTGTGCATGGGCTCGTCGATTGGCATGGCGATTGGCGCGGCGCACGCCGGCATGAACCCCAGCCTGTGCGTGATTGGCGACGGCACCTTTACCCATTCCGGCATGGCACCGCTGCTCGATGCCGCGCGTGAAAACAGCAACATCAAGGTGTTCATCCTCGACAACAGCATTGTCGCCATGACCGGTGGCCAGCCGACCATGGCCACCGACGAAGAGGTGGTGGACCTGGTCGCCGGGCTGGGCGTGCCGCGCAAACACATCCGCATTGTTGAACCCACCGCACACAAGAAGCACCAGACCATCAACGCCATACGTGAAGAACTCGCGCACACCGGCCTGTCGGTGATCATTGCCCGGCGCGCCTGCGTCACCTACGCCAAGGAGATCAAGGAAATCAAGGCACACAAGCTCGACATCGCAGTGGTGGCGGCATGAACTTTGATCTGGTGATTGCCGGTGTCGGTGGCCAGGGTGTGCTGACCATTGCGGCGGTGCTGGACCGCGCCGCCAACGAGGCTGGCCTGTATGTCAAGCAGTCTGAGGTGCACGGCATGGCGCAGCGCGGCGGTGCCGTGTCGGCCTTTGTGCGCATGTCGGATCAGCCGGTGGCCAGCGACCTGATCGGCAACGGCCACGCCAGCCTGCTGCTGTCGATTGAACCGCTGGAGGCGCTGCGCTACATCCAGTTGCTCAAGCCAGATGGCTGGATCGTCAGCGACATCACGCCGATGCAGAACGTGAGCAACTATCCCGCCATGGAAGAGGTGTACCGGGTGCTGTTTTCAGCGCCCCGGCTGGTGGCGCTCGATGCCACCCGGCTGGCGCAAAAGGCCGGCACCATCAAGGCGCAAAACGTGGTGGCGCTCGGTGCGGCTGCCATGTTTTTGCCACTGCCGATTGAACTGATCGAGCAGCAGATCAAGGCGCTGTTCGGGCGCAAGGGCGAGCGCATCCTCAACGCCAATCTGCACGCTTTTCGCAAGGGCGATGCGGCGGCCCGCTTCACCCAGGGGCTGCTGGCGGCCGGCATTGCCAGCGACATGGTGGCGCGCGTGGTGTCAAACATCCATTTTCCGCCGCACCCGGTACCCGCCGATCTGCAGGCCGCCTGGTGCCAGCGCCTGTTGGCGGCCGATGCAGCGCAGTTGCTGCAGCAGTTGCAACAGCATGACGAGTTGACGCGGCTTGAAGCATTGGCTGATCTGGTGGCGCATTAGCCAGTCGGTGGCCTTTGGCAGGTCATTGGCAGGCGATCAAATTGATATTATTATGATAGCTGCCAGCGCATACTGCAAAAGGGCTAGAGCCATATTTCTCATTTATTTCTGAGCGCATCAGCAGTGTCTTGCGCGGCTTTGTAAAACCGGACCCCCATGAACCCCATCAGCAGCTTTTTCGCCCAGCACGGCGTGCATGATGTCGAGTGCATCTTTGCCGACATTTCGGGCTACCCGCGCGGCAAGCTGATGCCTGCGGCCAGTTTTGCTGCCGGTGCCGAGCTGCGCATCTGCCAGGCCATCCCGATGCAGGCCGTCACCGGCGAGTATTCCTACCACCCGGTGTTTCCGGACAGCGACCCCGATGTGCGCCTGGTGCCGGACTACCGCACGCTCACCCTGTCGCCCTGGGCCAGCGTGCCGCGCGCGGTAGCGGTGCACGATTGCGTCGAGCTCAATGGCGAGCTGTGCCAGTTTGCGCCGCGCAGCACGTTGAAAAAAGTGCTGGCCGACTATGCTGCGCTGGGCTTGCGGGCGGTGGTGGCCCCTGAAATCGAGTTTTACCTGAGCGCCGCCAACAGCGACCCGGCGCAGGTGCTGCTTCCACCAGCGGTGCGAGGTGGCCGCGCCGAAGTTGGCAGCAGCGCCTTCAGCCTGAACATGCTCAACGAGCAGGCACCGTTCTGGGACGAGTTTCGCGCCGCGCAGGTCACCCTGGGCATCAACGCCGACACCTGGATTCATGAGGTCGGCGCGACCCAGTTTGAGATCAACCTGCTGCATGGCGACCCGGTCGCGGTGGCAGACCAGGCATTCTTGTTCAAATACGCAGCGCGTGAAATCGCCCTCAAGCATGGGCTCAACGCGGTCTTCATGGCCAAGCCGATTACCGGCAGTGCCGGCAGCTCGATGCATCTGCACATCAGCGTGGTCGATGCCCAGGGCGACAACATCTTCAGCCTGCCTGATGGTTCCGAGAGTGAGCTGTTTGGTCATTTCATCGCCGGACTGCAAAGCTTTGGCCCGGAACTGATGCTGCTGTTTGCGCCCAACGTGAATTCTTACCGTCGCTATGTGGCGGGTAGCCAGGCTCCGACCGGCATGCACTGGGGCTACGACAACCGTACCACCGGCTTGCGTGTTCCGGCCAGTTCACCGCAAGCGCGGCGGGTGGAAAACCGGGTCGCCGGGGCCGATGCCAACCCCTACCTGGCGATAGCGGCTTCACTGGCAGCGGGTCTGGCGGGCATCAAGGCGCAACTCAAGCCGTCGCCACCGCTGGCCAGCAATGGCTACGACGAGGCGCACGGCCTGCCGCGCAGCATGGAAGGGGCGCTGGAGAAAATGCAGCACAGCGCCTTTGCCCGCCAGGCCTTTGGCGACGACTTCGTCACTGGCTACTGTGCGGTGAAGGCGCTGGAGTACGCCAACTATCAGGCTGAAATCAGCACTTGGGAGCGACGCTTTTTGTTGCCGCAGGTTTGACGCGACAGAATCGGATTAAACGCCTGTTATTTGATGATTTTGGCCATGGTGCCCATGAAGCCGCAGTTGTAGACAACTTCCTTTGACACCATCTTGCTGATGACACCGCTGGTACTGTTGATCTTTCGGATGAACATGGCAAGCCGGTTGCCGTTGAAAGAGTAGGTGCCAATCAGAATGTCCTGCCCGCGGAATTCATCGCGCACCACTTCGCCGGGGTTTCTGGTCAGGGCGACCAGACCTTCTTCACTGAGTTTGAGGTCACGTCCAAACTCGGCCTGGTAAATCTGGCTGCTGCAGCGCTGGCTAAGCGCGGCGCGCATCTGCTCACCCATGTACAAGCCAGCCACGCCAGGCAGGTAATTGGTGATGCTGACGAAATCGGGCACCAGCACCAGCTTGGTCGGTGCCGACTCAGCGCAGGCGCCTGAGCCGGTGGCCAGTTCGCCGACACAGTTGGCCGGACAAAAGCCCAGTGCGATGTCGTCAAACACTTGCGAGACTTCCGCCACGGCAACCAGCGCCGACAGCTTTTCCTTGGTGCACTGTTGTGGGTCATTGGTGACACAACCGGCCAGCCCGAGCAAGCCCGCAATGGCCAAAACGCCGCGCTGAAGCAGCCGTGTCATTGCGCCGCGCCGACAATCTTCATCGGTCGGCCCAAGGTGTCAGCCATCAGCCCGCTGGCAAACCAATTGGACGGAATCTGCACCTGGGCGCTTGACACCACGACACCGTTGTCGATGTTGACCACGCGTGCATTGACAACCGTGTAATCGCCCGAGACGACATAGGTGCCGACGACGACCCCGGTCACATGGTACTTGTCGCGCAGTTGCTTGACATCGCGGCTGAGCACAAATTCGCCACCGTCGTTGATCAGGAAATTCTTCATCAGCCGTGGCTCGAAAATTTTCCACGACCGAACCTGCAACTCATGCATCAGGTTTTCGGCAATCAGACGGCCCATGGGCGATGAAGTGTTCATGTTGTTGAGGTCAACAAAACTCCCGACCAGGTAAGACGCGCCAGCCACTTTGAGGTCCACATTGCGTTCGAGCTGGTCGGCCAGGAAGATCATGCGCGAGGAAAATTTGCCAGGTGCTGATTTGGCCCCGATGACCGACAGCCCACTGCCCCTGGGGCAATCAACGGCAACACCATAGCCTGGGCCAGGCATCTGGTTGTCGGCACAACCGTTCTCAGCGAGTGGCAGGCCAGTGCAAGCGGTGACACCCACCGCGCAGAAAACCGCCAAAATGCCTGCTTTCATGGGTTATCCCTTCATCATGGTGTGGCACAAGTGCCAAGTCGCCCGGTGCCAAGTCGCACCACGCGCGGGTTCTCTGGCCGACTGTTGGCCGCCCGGTGCGACACCGGATAGGTGTCACAGCCATTGCCGCACCAGGAGTCAACCGCGACTTCGTAATACACAGGCAGGCAGGCAGACTGGCACGCAGTTTGACAGTCACTGGCACTTGTGCCGTTGATGGTGGGCTGCGTTGTGCAGCCAGTTGCCAATACCAGGGCGGCCAGAAAAGTCAGCGACTTGAACATGATTTTTGGATACCGTTGGAAGAACAAATGAAGCCTGTCTTGAAGACGCATGACCTTGATGAATGATTCTAGCGATGACGGGATAAGCGCTAAGGGCAGAAATGACCGCCTGTTGCGGCACTTGAGTTGGTCTGTGTCGGGGTTCGTGATCGATGTCCCAAGAGCCAGTCATGCCCGTGCCAGCTTTATCGGACGGTTGGCCGCAAGAGTTAAGCCCTTTTGGCTTCTGGCCATTACAAACGGTCATGATCAACCCCGATGTTGACGGTGTCTGAGGCGGGCGCGCTTGACGTGCTGCTTATTGCGCCGCGCATCATGGTCAGCGCCAGCATAGCCGGCGCGAACATCAGCAGCAGACTCAATGCGTTGAGGCCCGGTGTGGCGCGTTCGCGCATGCGGCCGGTATCCCTCGTGACGCGAAACCATGCTGAATTCTGACCATTCAGATCAGAATTCAGGAGGGTTCATGCAAACATGGCAAATGC
>DAOSLL010000247.1:0-6062 GCA_035368905.1 Rhodoferax sp. | reverse complement strand
CGCGCCGTCAGCCAAAAGATGCTGCCAACGCCTGGCGTGCTCTGGGCGCCGGCATCACCGCCCATCAGCCTGGCCAGTCGGCGGTTAATGGCCAGGCCCAGGCCGGTGCCGCCAAAGCGTCGCGTCGTCGAGCTATCGGCCTGCTCGAAAGCCTGAAACAGGCGAGGCAGATGTTCGGCGGCGATGCCGATGCCCGAATCCGCCACTTCAAAGCGGCACAGGATGTCGTTGGCGGTATTGTCGATGATCGCGGCGCGCAGCGTGATGCTGCCGCGCTCGGTGAATTTGATGGCGTTGCCGAGATAGTTGAGCAGCGCCTGGCTGAGCCGGGTGACATCGCCATTGACCAAGCCAATGCCAGGGTCGACTTCGATGATGAGTGCCAGTCCCTTTTCACGGACACGCTCAACCACCATCGAAGCCACTCGCCTGAGCATTGGATCGAGTTCAAAGTTGCTCTTTTCCAGCACCAACTTGTCAGCTTCGATCTTGGAGATATCAAGGATGTCATTGATGACACCCAGCAGGTGATCGGCGGCGACGGCAATCTTGCCCAGCGTTTCAAGGTGTCCTGGCTCGTTGATCTGGCGCCGCAGCATGTGGGTAAAGCCGATCACGGCATTCATTGGCGTGCGGATTTCGTGGCTCATGTTGGCCAGGAAGGTGCTCTTGGCGCGGTTGGCGGCATCGGCCTGGTCACGGGCTTGCCGCAACGCCTCTTCATTGCGCTTGCGCTCGGTGATGTCGCGGTTGGATACACGGCGCCCGAGCGACTTGCCCGCAGCATCCTGCACGCCTTGGCAAACGTGTTCGATCCAGCGCAGTTCGCCGTTTTTGTGGTGAATGCGGAATTCGAGATTGTGGACGCCAATACACCCGCCCTCGTCCAAATGAGCCTGCAAGTTGGCGCGATCATCTTCGTGGGTGATCTCGACATACAAGGCCGGATGCGCCAGGAACTCCTCGGCGCGGTAGCCGGTGACCCGTTCGCAGGCGGGCGAGCAATACAGCCAGTGGCCGGCATCGTCAACCCAGGTTTCCCAGTCGTAGGCGAAGTCGGCGACGGTGCGGTACTTGGTTTCTGCGTTGTGCAACGCGGCTGTGCGCTGCTCCACCAACTGTTCGAGTTGTTCTTGATGCCGTTCAAGCAACCCCCGCGCCGTCTTTATATCCGTAATGTCGCGCACGACGGAGAGGATGCAGGGCACGCCGTCCAGCTCGATCACTGCGGCTGACATCAGGCCCCAGATCACTTCACCATTCTTTTTCCTGAAACGGGCTTCGAAATTGTGGCACCGGCTGTTGCGCCTCAATTCGTCAACCAGGTGCTGCCGGTCGGCCGGATCGGCCCAGACGTTGAGTTCCAGCGAGGTGCGCCCAGTGATGTCCTGCGGCGCGTAACCCATGATGTCAAGGAACGCCTGGTTCACCTCGATATACATGCCGTCGCTCAGACGGTTGATATTGATGGAATCGAAACTGTGCTCAAAGGCCAGTCGATATCGTTCCTCGCTCTTCGCCAGGGCATTCGCCGCCTTGAGTCTGGCGGTGATATCGCGCACCACCATGCTGGTCATCAGCCGCTTGTCTTTGCCGACAAATACCTGAGACGAAACCTCGACAGGGAACTTCACACCGTTTTTGCGAATAAATGTCAGTTCGCCCTGGAAGGACCCGTTAGTCTCGCGCACGGCCAATGCTTGTTCCAGACGCGAATCGGTCGGGTCGACCACGCCATCGCGGCCCATGCGGCACAACTCGGCTTCGCTGCGGTCGAACATTTTCTGGGCGGCCAAATTGGCGGCATGAATGCCGCCGTCCGGCGATGTCAGCAACACGGCATCCATGCTGTTTTCGAACAATGTGCGATAGGCCATCTCGTTCGCCTTGCGCTCGGAGATGTCGAACAGCGCCACCCGTTGCGCCCTCTGGTCAGCGCCACCGGCAGCAATGGTGCCACTCATCACTTTTTGTGGTGAATACTCAAGCTGCGCCTGAAACACCGAACCGTCGCCGCGCTGCAGCGCCAACTCCACGCTCAGGGGCGCGGCGTGCTGCTTGACGCTCAGAAATTGCCGCATCCAGACATCCCGATCCTCGGGCGCGACACACGCCGCGAAACGATGCTGCAACAGGGCTTTACGTTCCCGGCCCAGCAGTTTGACACCGGTTAGGTTGACTTCCGTGATGATGCCTTCTGGTGAGAGGGTGAGGTAGCCTACCGGGGCGAATTCGTAAAGATCGAGGTAACGGTCACGCTGTTGCTCAAAGGCCAACTGGGTCTGGCGCAAGGCCTCGTTTTGCATTTCCAGTTCGATCTGGTGCACCTGCAGTTCGTACAGCAGGTCCGCCACCGGCCGCGCAGGCGTTGGCTGCGGCGTGGCGGCGAGCTGCGCCTCAGCGGCGGCTCGCAGGGTTGTGGGTTTGTCCGGGGTGGTCATGGCGTGACATCCAGCGAAGTGCCAACCAGATGCGTGACTCGTCCGCTGGCATCGGCTATTGGCAGCGCGCGCGCACGTATCTCGCGCCGTGTGCCGTCTTGGCGGGTGATCGAATAGGTGATGTCGTAGGGTGCCTGATTGGCGACTGCGTTCTGAATCGCCGACCCGACGCGCGCCCGGTCGTCCGCGCTCAGGGTCTTGAGCACATCTTCCAGCGCCATCGGTTGACCGCTGGGCGGGTAGCCGAAGAGTTTGAACATCTCGTCTGACCAGTTGGCCATGCCGGTTTCCAGGTCCAGTTCCCAACTGCCAAGGTGGGCAATCTCCTGCGCCGTGGCCAAAATGGCCTCGTTACGGCGCACGGCATCACTCAGGCGCTTGAAGTCGGTGACTTCGGTAAACGTCAGCACCACCCCTTCGATCACGTTGTCGAGCGTGCGGTAAGGCTGGATACGTGCCAGATACCATTTGCCGTCAAAGGTGCGCACTTCGCGCTCTTTGGGAACCAGCGTGTCGAGCACCGCTTGCAGCTCTGACAGCAAGCTCTGGCTGTCGAAATTTGACTGGATGTCGGCTAGCGGACGGCCGATATCGCCAGCGATCAGCGGATAAATCTTCAGCGCCTCGCGCGTGTAGCGGCGAATGATCAGTTGGTGATCGAGGAACAGGGTGCCGGTATTGATGCTGTCGAACAGGTTTTTCATGTCGTTCTGGATGCCGCTCAACTGCTCCACCTTGGCATTGAGTTCGCTATTGACCGACAACACTTCTTCATTGAGCGATTGCAGCTCCTCTTTCGAGGTTTCCAGCTCTTCATTGGCGCTCTGCATTTCCTCGTTGGTGGACTGCAATTCCTCGTTGGCCGATTTGAGCTCTTCGTTCGATGCCTGCTGCGCCTCGATGGTGCTTTGCAGGTTTTCGCGGGCATAGGCGACTTCGCGCTCCAGCTCGCCAATGCGCACCGCTTCGATGCCTGTCGGTGCCGTGCCGCGCCTGGCGCGCGAACGCCGGGCAGCAGGCACGGTGAGCACAGCAATGTCCTGAAAGCTCACCAGCAGCAGGTTTTCGCCATCGGCCGAGAGCCCCGGCAGCGGTCGCACGCTAAGGCTGACCACGCGGCTGCCGCCGTCATCGCCGGGCAGCGTCACTTCCCGGTTGAGGGTTGGCTTGGCCAGTGTGGCCGCCGCCAGCAAGGCGGCGCGCAGTTCCAGTTGCAAACCGGGGCGCGCCATCTCCACCACCTGGGTACTGATCAGGCCGGGCGGCGGGCGCAGGAAGTTGCTGGCATCACCATGCACATAAAGAATGTTGCCGTGGCGGTCGGTGGTGACCGAGGTCGGCGCAAACGTTTTCAGCAGGGCGCGCTGGCTGAGTTCGGCGACACTCTTGGTCGCGGCGTTGACAGCGGGGCCAGGAACGGTGGTTTCAATGGCTTGCATGACAGTCCTGTTCAAGTCGTAGCGAATGAGGTTGACGCTGCGCGGGGCCGTGCCTTTGGCGCGGTAAAACTTCCACTTGCGGTCGAGCGGGGCAAACAGCGCCGGATGGTTGGCGATGCTCTCCGAACTGGACAAGAACAGCACCCCGTCCGGATTGAGCGCGTAGTGAAAGCTGGGGATGAGACGGTCCTGCTGTTCGCTTTCCAGATAGATCAGGAGGTTGCGGCAACTCAAGCAGTCGAGTCTGGTGAAGGGCGGGTCCTTGATCACGCTGTGCACGGCAAACACGACTTTTTCGCGGAGGCTCTTCTTCACCTTGAAGCCGCCGCGGTCATCCGGGTCCTTGATGAAGAAGTGCTGCAGGCGATCTGGTGTCACGTCCTGGGCGATATTGGGCGGGTAGCGGCCAGCGCGCGCCGTGGCAATGGCATCGTCGTCGAGGTCGGTGGCAAATATCTGGTAGCCCCACGTCAGTGGGTGAGTGAGAGTGGCCTCGTCCTGCAGTTCCTGCAGCACCATGGCAATCGAATAGGCTTCCTCGCCGCTGGCGCATCCGGCGACCCAGACCCGAAAGACAGAGTCGGCCGGTTTGGCCGCCAGCAAGGGCGGCAGAATGCTCGTCTTCAGCACGATGAAGGCCTCGGGGTCACGGAAGAAATTGGTGACGTTCATCAGCAATTCCTTGAACAGTGCCTGGATTTCAGCCGGATTTTCACTGAGAAAGCGGGCATAAACCGCCAGATCGTCGATGGCGTGCTGCACCATGCGTCGCTCAATGCGCCGGCCAATGGTGCTTTTTTTGTAAAGCGAGAAATCGTGGCCGGTGGCGCTGCGCAGTTGCAGCAGGATCTGGTTGATGCCGCTGATGGTTTTGTCAGGCGGCTCGCCCGGCAAACTCAGGCGGTAGGCGGACTGCCTGTTCAATTGCAGCAACATCGCCGGCATTTCTTCAACCGGCAGGATATGGGTGGCATAACCGGCGGCGATGGCGCTCTGCGGCATGCCGTTGTAACGCGCGCTGCTCGGGTCTTGTACCAGGCAAATGCCGCCGGCACCAAGGATGGCGCGCAGGCCCAGCGTGCCGTCGCTGGCGGTGCCCGAGAGGATGATGCCGATGGCGCGTTCGGCCTGGTCCTCGGCCAGCGCGCGCAAAAAACCATCGATCGGCATGCGCTGGCCACGCGGCTGCCGCGGCAACTGCAGTTGCAACACGCCACCCATGATGCTCATGTCGCGGTTGGGCGGGATGATAAAAACCTGATTGGGCGCAACAGTGATCTGATCGCGCGCTTCTACAACCGGCATGGCAGTGCTGCGCTGCAGGATTTCGGTGAGCAGGCTTTCGTGGCCGGGATCAAGATGCGGCACCAGCACAAAACCCATGCCGGTATTGACCGGGCAGGCACGAAAGAAAGCTTCAAAAGCTTCCAGCCCGCCGGCGGAAGCACCAATGCCTACGATGGGAAAGAGCGTTGCACCGCCCACATGCTCTTCAGTCATATATTCGATGCTTTGCGAAGTGCTGGCTGGTTAACCCGCCTGGGGTTGCCCGATGCCAATCAGGTGAGTCAGGTCGGGCGCCAAACTGTGCCAGGCCATCGTGGCGGCAGACCAGTCACCCTCGAAGGCAGCCAGCTCCAGCTTTAGCGCCCGTTGCTTTTGCGCTTCAAAACCCAACATGCCCAGCGCCGTCTTCAGACTGTGGGCCAGGCGGCGCAACGCTGCACTGTCATGGGATGTCAGGGCCATCTCAATGGCCGCCATATCGTTTGGGAATTGCGCCAGGCCGGCCTGCAGGAACGCGTGGCAAAGGCTGGCTGAGCCCTTGAAATAACGCTCCGCCGCGGCCTGCTGGCAGGCTGTCATGTGGGGTGCAAGCGCTGCATTCATGGTGTTCTTGACGCTTTCAGCAAGCTTGCCAATAGCGGCGGCAAATCGGTAACCATGTGAGGCTTGTGCACCACAGGCACACCACCTAGTGCAAATCTGTAAGGGCCGAGCTGGGACGTATCGAGAGAAGTCAGCACGATCAACTGGCTGCCTTTGAATTGCGGGTGAGATCGCAAGGTGGTGATCAGGGTGGCACCATCAATGGAGGGTAACAAAATGTCAATGATCAGCACATCGGGTTGCAATTGCCCGGCCATTGCCAAGCCCACAATGCCGTCACCTGCCACATGCA
>DAOSLL010000246.1:0-6066 GCA_035368905.1 Rhodoferax sp. | reverse complement strand
CGTGCGGTGGCAGCGCAGTGATACGGGCTTCGATCCAGCGCCAGCCCGGCAAGCGGCCAACCCAGGCCAGCGCGCGCTGCAGCGGCTCCCAGCCCCATTCTTCAAAAAGAATCAACAGCGCCAATGCAGCGCCGAACAGGCTTTTGAGAAGACGCAGGAGCAAACGCGCCAAAGCCTGCAGAAAGCGGCTTCGCTCGGGCGTTGGGTTGGTCATGGGCGACACCTTAAGGGTACTTGGAATCTGTAAGCGCACGTTCGGGTTCGCTGTTGCTTTCGCCAGAATTGTCTGTCGAGTTTGATGAATCCGCTCCACCAGCGTAATTCTGTCCGACCAAGGTGCCGATCTGCCATGCTGATCCGGTGACGGCATGGTGTCGGAAGACTCATGCTTGGGCATGCATCAGCTTCACGGCAGACCCCAATCGGCTATAAATAAAGAAGCTATCAGCGCACATCTGGCAAGGGATACGGCATGATTTCAGCTACCAACTGGATGGCATCAACGAGGCGCGGCAAGGTTCTTGCTGGGCGATCTGCCAGGCAGAAATCCAGATGTCGAGGCAACAACCGGACACGCCCGATGGGGCAGATCACAATGCCGCAACCCTGACCCATCACCGCTTGCATGCTGGTCCGGCTGTGAATTCCGATGGCGCATACCAGTTGCACTGGCTGATCGCACCTGGGATCGGCCAGACCAGCAACCAGCGCCGGATGCCACAAAATCGAGCCGATTCAAGTACGGGCCAGACGATCAGTTTGTCGCGCCGCTGGGCTGATCCAATCTGCCGATACCATTGGGCCTGTCGCTGTGCGGCTGACGCAGCCCAACAGCCGACGCATTTCACCCAGGAAGTTTTATCTGATGACCACCAATCCACCGCCCAAACCTTTCGCGATGATCCGGGAATTCCAGTTGGCCGACTGGTTCACCTTGGCCAACGCCATCTGCGGCATCGGTGCCCTGTTTTCTGTCATGTCCTATCTGCAGGAGCAAGATGTCATGCACATTTACTTTGCCTGCGGACTGGTGGTGGCGGCACTGGTATTTGATGTGCTGGACGGGCGCGTGGCCCGGTGGCGGCACGCCACCTCAACCCTGGGACGCGAACTCGATTCACTGGCCGACGTGATCTCGTTTGGTGTGGCACCGGCGATCATTGCCTACGGCTGCGGCATGCAGGGGTTTTTTGACCGGATCGTGCTGGCTTTTTTCGTCGCCTGCGGGGTTTCACGGCTGGCCCGATTCAACGTCACGGCTGAAGCGCTGTCAGGGGGCGGCGACAAGGTGAAATATTTTGAGGGCACACCGATACCGACCTCGGTTCTGCTGGTGCTGATTCTGGCGTTCGCCGCATGGAGCGGTGCCGTGCAGCAGCACTTGTGGCTGGGCCAGGTGGCCCTGTATGGCTTCAAGTTTCATCCGCTGGTGTTGATGTTTGCCGCATCGGGTTCACTGATGATCAGCCGCTTGCGCATACCCAAGTTCTGAACACCCTGTCCCGACCAGAACCATACGAGGAGCCTGCCAGACTTATGCATCGAGCAGCAAGAAGCGACCCCAGCAAGGCTGGCCTGTGCCGGATTTGCCGGCGCGCAGCCCATTTTGGGGCCAGACATCAAGTGCAAGGTTGGCCACTGCAGTCGGCTCGCGGCCGATGCACCACAGGATCGACAGGTCCCGATGATTCAGCCATTGAAAAACTTCACAGGAGTAGCTTACGACAGCTTCACCTACTGGCATGAAGGCCATTCGCGGCGCAGCGCTCACTTTTGTTGATGACCCGTTCAGGGTTGGGGGCGAACCTTCGGCGCACTATGAGTCAGATGCCCTGATCCTGATCAAAGACGGTCGCATCCAGGCATTTGGGCCCTATGGTGCGATCAAGGACAGTCTGCCTGCGGATGCGGCTTTGACCAGCTACCCGAACTCACTGATCCTGCCAGGCTTCATCGACACGCATGTGCACTATCCACAAACCCAGATCATCGGCTCTTATGGCAAGCAGTTGATCGACTGGTTGAACAACTACACCTTTGTTGCCGAGCAGCAGTTTGCCCAGGCTGACCACGGGCGCGCTGTTGCAAGGGTGTTTTTGCGCGAATGCATGCGGGTCGGCACCACCACCGCCATGGTTTACTGCACGGTCTACCCGCAGTCGGTGGAGGTGTTTTTTGAAGAGGCAGAGAAAACCGGTGCCCGCATGATCGCCGGCAAGGTCATGATGGACCGCCATGCGCCTGCGGCACTGCTCGACACCGCCCAATCGAGCTACGACCAGTCGAAAACCCTGTTGCAAAAATGGCATGGGCGTGGCCGCCTGCTCTACGCCATCACCCCTCGCTTTGCCGCCACCAGCTCACCGGCGCAAATGGAGGCCGCAGGTGCGCTGTGGAAGGAATTCCCGAGCGCCTACCTGCAGTCGCACGTGTCCGAGAACTTGGGCGAAATCGCTTGGGTCAAAGCGCTGTATCCACGGCGCAGCGGCTATCTGGATGTATATGACCACTACGGGCAATTGGGACCGAGGGCGGTGTACGGGCATGGCATTCACCTTAGCGACGCAGAACTGGCGCGTTGCCATGAAACCGGCACCGCCATCGCCCATTGCCCGACATCGAATCTGTTTCTGGGCAGCGGCTGCCTGAATCTGGACAAGCTGAAAAACGCCGTGCGACCAGTGCGGGTGGGAATGGCCACAGACCTGGGTGCGGGTACCAGTTTTTCGCCATTGCAGACCTTGAACGAGGCCTACAAGGTGGCGCACCTCAGTGGCAATACGCTAAGTGCCTGGCAGGCTTTCTATCTGATCACCCGCGGCGCCGCGCAGGCGCTCTACCTTGACCATTGCATTGGATCGATTGCCCCCGGCTTTGAGGCTGATCTGGTCGTGCTTGATCTGCATTCAACCCCGCTGATTGATTTCCGGATGGGGTATTGCCGCAGCCTCGAAGAGGCGTTATTCATTCAGATGACCTTGGGCGATGATCGTGCCACCCGTGCCACCTATGTTGCGGGTGAACTGCTGTATGACCGCGAGCGACAGCCCCATTTTTCAGGTACCTGGTGCTGACCAATCGCCAACGACCAGCGGGGCTTTGCAGGCGTTGGAGCCGGACCGGCAGGCAAATGATTTTGCCTTCAACGGCAGCAAAGAACGCCGACGGCCTGCCAGTGGTTCAACCGAATGTCAGGTGATCTCACCCATTGACGGTACTTCTGGTTTCATCAGCATCTTTTTGAATCGCTGTGGGTACATTTGGCTCCCTGGTGCCAACAGTAACATCGCCAGGGGCAGCAACCTTGAGCAGGTTTCTCAGCAGGCTGCGCAGCTTGGCCGGACGCAGCGGTTTCTGCAAAAAGAAAAGCCCGGCCTCCAAGGCCTGGTTCTTCACGCTCGCATCGGTGTCCCCGGTGATCAGGCAAGCCGCTATTGGCTGCCCGGCAATCTGGTGCAACATGCGTATGGTTTCGATGCCATTGATGCCACCGCCCAGACGGAAATCGCTGATGATGAGGTTAAAGGAAGCATCGCGCTGATAAAGCTCTCGGGCACTGATTGCCCCTTCGGCCGGTGTTACCTGGCATCCCCAACTCGACAGCAAACTCGAAATCCCCTCCATGCCCAGCACATCGTCCTCGATCAACAGAATACGCAAACCTTTCAGCGTTCCCCAACCCGGTTTCACCGTGGAGGTCTCGGGTCGGTCGCGCGCGGTGGTTGGTGCCAGCGGAACCAGCAGGCTAAACCGCGTTCCATGCCCCAGACTCGAACGCATGGACAAAGGATGGTTGAGCAATCGGCAGGCACGATCAACAATGCTCAAGCCAACCCCGAGGCCCTTGGTACGGTCGCGTTGCGGGTTTCCGACCTGAAAGAACTCGCTAAAAATCTCGTCGTGGTGCTGTGGGGCAATTCCCTCGCCACTGTCCCACACCTCAATGCGCACAAGCTTGCCTTCGTTGGTTGGGCGGCAGGCCACCAGAATATTGCCCTGTTGCGTGTACCGAATCGCGTTGCTGACAAGGTTAAGCAAAATTCGCTGTAGCAACGCCGGATCGCTTTGAACCCATGCGCCAGTAGGCCGAAATCGAAGGCGCAGCCCTTTTTCAACGGCTGCACGGACGAAGTTGTTTCGCAATTGCTCAAAAACGGTGGCAACGGGGCAGGCAACAAGCTTCGGTGGCATGGACTCATCATCGAGCCGGGAGATATCAAAAAAGCCATCAAGCATGTCCTGCATGGCACGCACAGACTCCTCCATGCGACCGATCAGGTGGCGGGCTTGTGGGTCATTGGGCAACTCGGCCAGGCGGGCTGCAAACATGCCCAATGCGTGGGCCGGCTGGCGCAAGTCATGGCTGGCGGCGGCCAGAAATCGGGATTTGGAACGGCTGGCATGCTCTGCCCTGATTTTGTCAAACTGCAAATCAGCTTCAAGCAACCTTCGCTCGGTAATGTCGTCGAGCGTGATCAGACGGTGATCCCGAATAAATACGCCACTGATCAAGACCGTGCGTTGCTTCCCATCCTTGCGGGTAAAGCGCACTTCCAGCGGCAAAATGGGGGACTTGTCGGGTAAGCCGGTTTCTCGCACGTGTTCCCAGGCAGCATGAATTTCGGCCCGGTAGGTAGCATCCGGGTAGGCTTTTTCCCACCAGGCATCAATGTTTGGAATGTCCTCGCGCGTATAGCCAAAAACTTCTACGAACCGGTTGTTGACCGCCTCGATAACACCGCTCATATTATTGAGCGTCATGGGAATCGGCGATTGCATGAACAATTCCCGAAAATCCTGTTCACCATCTTGCAAGGTCTGCTCTAGCTGCTTGCGCTCGCTGATATCCTTGGCAATACAGATCACGCATGCAACCAAGCCCCGTTCATTCAGAATCGGTTTGATTGTCGTCAGGTAGTGCCGATCACCATTGGGTCCGGGGCAGCGAACTTCAACCACCTTGACCTGCGCGTTTTTGAAGACCCAGGAAATGTCCGCAAATCTCCGGTCAGCGTCTTCCTTCGCAAACAGGTCCCACTGCGTCTTACCTACGATTTCCTCTACGCTCAAACCAAGGCTCTCGGCCAAAGCCTGATTGGCATAACGATAGGTGCCATTTGCCGACAAGGAAAAAATGGGATCGCTCGACTCATTGAGCAGGAGGTCAATCTCCAGTCTGGTCGCGCGCAGAGCTTGCAGTTCCTCCATCAAATCGGCGCGGTTACCGACTTTCAGCTTCTTCGATTTCCTGGATTTCAGGGCAAAAGCGGGGCAAATCATGTCTGCAGTCTTCGTTAAGTCAGGTGGCGACTTCCAGATCGGCGACAGGACAACACAACAGATACGCTCTTCAAGCACATAAGGCCTAGTATCGCACTCCGGAACAATGCTCGAACTGCGGGAGAACCCTCAAACTCGACCCAGTCCTGGCAGGTTCGCCAGCGCACCTGTCGGACCAATGGAGCGCTGAGTGCGAACCGGCCGCAACTGCCCATGTCGCACCGAATTTTTTTCAGCCAAACCTGGGCTGCGGGACTGCAAATCAGGGGCAAACCGGCCTTGCCGGGGTCGATTCTGGCTACCGATTCCACAGTTCCGAAAGTTGCCAGTCCGGCGTGCCATCGGTGCTCCCAGGCAAAGTCGGCCAAGACAGAATGGCCGCAGACATTCAAACCAGTGTCCATTCACCTTGCGGTCAGCCTGACCGTTGGCATCCTTTGGGCATTGCGCAGGCACCAGACTCTGCCGCATACCAAAGATTTTCATGTGCACTGGGCAACTCTGTCACCCGAGCTTAAATCACTCGGTGCAGGTTCCACCATTTTCGTGAACCTCGACCCGACGGGCAGCGCAATATCGCCGCACAAAGGTCGAAGCGGCATGCCCCGATCTGAGTCCATTCATCATTCATATCTGTGAGGGAGCTCAGCAATGAACTCTCCACTTTGACTCAAAGGGGTCAGCCCACGATTGGCCCTGTCTGGCGCCCAGTGCCTGGAAAAGCTGTTAGCGGCAAAGCTGCGCTTAGCGCCAACGACCGCCGAAAAAATACCAGCCACGGCCCGG
>DAOSLL010000245.1:0-6075 GCA_035368905.1 Rhodoferax sp. | reverse complement strand
TTTTTAGCTTCGATGTGGCTCACCCGTTGGGTGACAGCGCTACGCACCCGATTGAGCCGCTGGCAACGCGCCTGGGGGCGTTGCTCCTCCTAGCGGGCAGGAGCCCGCAGCGTCGTCGCGCCTACCCAGACGCGCCGCCAGCGACCCACTCGGGCGCGTCCAACTGAGGAATCTAGGATCATGAGCATTGAAATCCGCAACATCAGCAAAGATTTTGGCAACTTCCACGCCCTGAGCGACGTTTCGCTGGACATCGAATCGGGCGAGCTGGTGGCCCTGCTGGGGCCGTCCGGCTGCGGCAAAACCACGCTGTTGCGCATCATCGCGGGGCTGGAGACCGCCGACCAGGGCCACATCCTGTTCAACGGCACTGACACCACCGACAAACACGTGCGCGAGCGCAATGTGGGGTTTGTGTTTCAGCATTACGCCTTGTTTCGTCACATGAGCGTGTTTGACAACGTGGCCTTTGGACTGCGCATGAAATCCAAGGCAACACGCCCACGCGAGGCCGTCATCCGGCAGAAAGTCCATGATCTGCTGGGCTTGGTGCAACTCGACTGGCTGGCGGACCGCTATCCGTCGCAACTCTCGGGTGGCCAGCGTCAACGTATTGCCCTGGCCCGGGCCCTGGCGGTGGAGCCACAGGTGCTGCTGCTCGATGAGCCATTTGGCGCACTCGATGCCAAAGTGCGCAAGGAACTGCGCCGCTGGTTGCGCCGCCTGCACGACGATTTGCATGTGACCAGCATCTTTGTCACCCACGACCAGGAAGAAGCACTGGAAGTGGCCGACCGGGTGGTGCTGATGAACAGCGGCCAGGTCGAGCAGGTTGGTTCACCGCAAGATGTCTGGGACCATCCGGCCAGCCCGTTTGTCTATGGCTTCCTGGGCGATGTCAACCTTTTCCATGGCCGTGCGCATGAAGGAGAAATGCGCATTGGCGAAGACCAGCAGGGCCTGCGATTGGCCACACCGGAGCACAGTGAGGTGCAGGACAGCAAGGCTTTTGCCTTTGTGCGCCCGCATGATCTTGACGTGCAGCGTTTTGTGGCAGGTGCCAACCCGACAGATCAGCCGCGTGGCATTGTGGCCAGACTGACCCGCGCGATGGTGGTAGGGCCGATTGCCCGGCTGGAGTTGTTGCCGCTCGATGCCAGTGCCAGTGGCAGCGCAGACATCATCGAGGCGCAGGTGCCAGCCCAGCATTACCGTGAACTGGGCCTCAGTGAGGGCGAGACGGTGGTGTTGACACCGCGCCGGGCCAGGGTGTTTGTGCAATAGTGCGGCAATGGCCGCTGCTCACCAATTCGCTTTGTTGCCACCCCTCAGGGAGCCGTTACCCGCTGGCGGCATCAAGCCAGCGTTGCTGCCGGCAGGTCAGGGCAGGCCGCTATAAGGTGTGGGTTCGCTTGAACCGCTCGGTTGCGGCCACCAGCGCCCTGCCTATGCCCGGCTCAAACGCAGCGTGGCCGGCATCTTCGATGATCTCAAAACTCGCCTCGGGCCAGGCTTGGTGCAAGCGCCAGGCGGAGCGCACCGGGCAAATCACGTCATAGCGGCCATGAACGATGGTCGCAGGCAGGTGCCGGATACGGTCTATGCTGGCAATCAACTGGTCATCGGTCAAAAATGCCGCATTGCGAAAATAGTGCGCTTCCAGCCGACCCACACCTAGCGCCACCGCATCCGAGCCAAACTGCTCGGCCACCGCGGGCTGCTGCAGCAGGTGCAGGCAACTGCCTTCAAAACGGCTCCAGGTGCGCGCGGCGTGCAGGTTTTGCGCCAAATCGTCGCTGAACAACCGCCTGGCATAGGCCTGCAGCAAGTCGCCGTGTTCGTGCAGTGGTATGTCGGCTACAAAATCTTCGTACTCTTTGGGGAAAAAACATTTGATGCCATCGAAAAACCAGTCAATTTCGGCTTGTGTGCCCAGGAAAATCCCGCGCAAGACAAAGCCACTGCAGCGCTGCGGATGCGCCTGACCATAGGCCAGCGCCAGCGTTGAACCCCATGACCCGCCAAACAACAGCCATTTCTCAATGCCCAGTAGCAAGCGCAGGCGTTCGATGTCTTCAATCAGCAATGCTGTGGTGTTCTGGCGGATTTCACCCAAGGGCGTGGACTGACCGGCACCACGCTGGTCAAACAGCACAATGCGGTAAAAGGCCGGGTCAAAAAACTGCCGGTGTTCTGGCGACAAACCGGCCCCTGGCCCGCCATGCAGGAACAGTACCGGTGCGCCGCCGGGGTTGCCGCACTCTTCCCAATAGATGGTGTGGAGGTCATCGACCTTTAACCGGCCGCTGTGAAAGGGCTTTATGGGTGGGAAAAAGTGCGTGTCTGGCGCAATGTCGTTCATGTTTGAGGTACCGGTTCGCTGTTGGGCATCACCTGCATGGCAGCACGCCAGCAGGCCTGAAGGTTGTCGGCCACACACGCTACCACTTGCCCGTCCAGCCGGCCGATGTCCACTTGTTCCTGCAGGATGACGATGATATCTGCCGCTGACTGTGCCCCACGATAAGGCCTGCGCTGTGCCAGTGCCTGAAACACATCGGCCACGGCAATGATGCGGGCTTGCAGCGAGATGCCACCGGCGCGGTTGTGGTAGGGGTAACCAGTGCCGTTGACGCGCTCGTGGTGCTGCGCGGCCCACAAAGCCACCTGCTCCAGCCCCTTGATGTTGCACAAGAGGTTGTAGGTGTCAAAGCTGTGACGGCTCATGGTGCGCCTTTCAACCTCAGTCAAGGGGCCTGGCTTTTCCAGTAGTTGGTCGGGCACGCGCAGTTTGCCGATGTCATGCAGCAGGCCAGCCAGTTCGAGCATGTCGCAGCTTGCTTCGTCGAGCTGCAACGTCTCGCCCAGATAACGCGCCAGACTCGCGACACCATCGGAATGCTCTTTGGTAAAGGCGCTTTTGGCGTCCACAATGCTGGAGAAAATGTGCATCAGGCTGCTGAGATCTTCAAACGTCATGCCTTGCTGGGTGGTTTCAGCCAGCCATGTTGCCACGTAGCCGTTGACGTGATCAGTCTCCAGCATGAACCAGAAGGCCTCCGAGTCGGACAGTTCCATGAAGGCATCGACCAGCTCAGGGCAAAACCAGTCGCCCCGGTGGTTCAATATCTGCTGGCGAATGTCGTCCTTGCCGAGCAGGATGTCGGTGCCGGTGGTGACATATTGCAGCGTCAGGATGTCCACCCGGTCCACCAGGTAAATGCAGTTGGCAGCCAGCTTGACCTCTGGCGACAAGACCATGTCTTGCAATGTGGTCCAGTGGGTATGGTGATGCAACACCATGGGTGCCAGGGGGCGCAGCAGCGCGCAACTGGCCAGCAAGTTGGCACCGATGTGGCAGTGTTCACCTTCAAGCTCCCACTCCAGTTGGGCCAGCTTGGCGTGCACCGAGGTTTTGGAGACACCGCTGTCGTGCAGGATGGCCGCCTGAAACAAATCGTCAAGCCGCGCCTTTGGCCATTCGAGAAACTTGCCGACTTCTGCCGCCATGAACGCCACCCGCTTGCCATGGTGGATGTGCGTCACACCGACCAGGTCAAGCGCGTCTGAAAGCGAATAAATGGCTTCATGCAGATTGATCTGGAATGTGGACATGCTGCGCCTGAGCCGGTTTGTTGCAACAATTCATTATGCCCTTGGTCGGCCGCCGGACCTTTCTGGCCCAGGCAGGGTGCCTGGTCTGCCAGGGCAAGCTACGAGCTTAGTCGCACGCTCGCCGCAAGACCCGTTGCCACCAGTCAGAATCCGCGCGCTGGGGTTTTTTACTATTTAATTAGTAGCTGCAAGCGCATACAGGACGCGCGCTAGAGGCCAATACAGTGCTGAAAAACGGCGGCAGAGCTGTAGGGCAATTCCTAGCCCGGGTCGTCCTTTTCCCACAGTCAAATCAGCATCGCCCGATAGCGCAGGCAGCTTGGGGCAAGCAAGATGACCCATGCCCATTCAATTACTGATTGTTGATGATTCCGACCTGATTCGCACCAGCTTGCGTGCGCTGCTCGGCAGCGTAGCCGGTATTGCGGTCATCCGCGAGGCCACCACGCTGGCCGAGGCGCTTGACAGTGCCCGGTGCGACCCCCCGACGCTGGTGATTCTGGATCTGAATCTGCCCGATGGTCTGGGCGTTGACATCATTCAGCAGCTCAAACAATGCTCGCCCACCCTGTGGCTGGCCGTGCTGACCATCCATGCTGATCCGAGTTACCGCCAGCGCTGTCTGGCGCTGGGTGCGGACTGGTTTTTTGACAAGGCCACCGAAACCGATCCGCTGCTGGAAGTGGTTCGCCAGCTCGTTGTGCAGAACCCGACGATCGAACCCCAACCAAGGAACTCCCCATGAACAATCTGAAAATTGCCACCCGCCTGATGCTGCTGATCGGTGCGCTGGGCGCCATGTTGCTGGCCGTCGGATTGACTGGACTGTCGGGCATCAGCCAATCCAACGCGGCGCTCAAGACAGTTTATGAAGACCGCACCATTCCCATGGGCCAACTCGGCGATGTACAACACCGGCTGTTGCTCAATCGCCTGGCGATTGCCAACAGCGTGCTCGACCCAACACCTGACACGCTTGCCAGGAGCATTGCCGACATCAATGCCAACCTGGTAACCCTGCAGCAGACCTGGGATGCCTACATGGTCACATACCTCACGCCCGAGGAAGCGGTGCTGGCGAAAAGGTTCAACGACGACCGAGCCCGATTGGTGCAGCAGGGGCTGCTGCCGGCCGTTGCCGCTTTGCGAGCGAAAGACATTGAGGGGGCGCACCGCCTGATTCTGGAACAGATCCGGCCACTTTTCGCGCCGGTTGAAGCTGGCATCGAGGCCTTGATGGACCTTCAACTCAAGGTCGCCAAAGCCGAGTACGATGCTGCCGCGGCCCGCTATGCGACCCAACGGGCGTGGTCTGTCTTTGCCATCGTGGCCGGTATGCTGTTTGCCGTCTTGTTCGGGTTCAGCCTGATTCGGGGCATTTCCCGCTCGCTGCAGGAGGCGCTGGCCGTGGCCCGTGCCGTCGCCCAGGGAGATTTGAGCCATGCCATCAATTTGAAAGGCCAGGACGAGGTGGCGCAGGTATTGGTGGCGCTCTCAAGCATGCAGACCAGCCTGGCCCAGGTGGTGAGCACCGTGCGCCAAGGTTCAGAAGCGGTGGCGAGCGCCAGCGCCCAGATTGCGGCGGGCAACCACGACCTGAGTGCCCGCACCGAGTCGCAGGCCAGTGCGCTGGAGCAAACTGCGGCTTCGATGGAGCAACTCAGCGCCACTGTCAAACAAAACGCCGACAACGCGATTCAGGCCAATGCGCTGGCCCTCCATGCCAGCGCCACGGCGGTTCATGGCGGCGAGGTGGTTGGCATGATGGTGCAGACCATGAAACACATTGATGATTCATCGAACAAGATCTTTGACATCATCAGCGTGATTGACGGCATTGCCTTTCAGACCAACATCCTGGCCCTCAATGCTGCGGTGGAGGCAGCCCGTGCCGGTGAACAAGGCCGTGGCTTTGCGGTGGTGGCGACCGAGGTGCGCAGCCTGGCCGGGCGCTCTGCGGCAGCGGCCAAAGAAATCAAGACCCTGATCAGTGCCAGTGTCGAGCGGGTGGCGCAAGGCTCTGCAATGGTCAATCAGGCCGGTGTCACCATGGGTGATGTGGTCAGCAGCATTGCGCTTGTGACCAACATCATGGGCTCCATCAGCGCTGCCAGCCGCGAGCAGAGCCTGGGTGTCAGCCAGGTCAGCGAAGCCGTGATGCAGATGGACCAGGTGACCCAGCAGAATGCGGCGCTGGTGGAAGAAATGGCGGCAGCAGCGGGTAGCCTGAAATCGCAGGCGCTGGCGCTGGTTGAAACAGTCGCCGTGTTTAAGCTCGACGACAGTCATGGTGACGAGCCGATGAGCACGCATTCTGTGGTTGTTGATGCTGCATCTGCCCGCCGCACCAGGCAGGCAATTCATCCATTGGATCAAGCAGTCAACGCTTACGCCAAGGATCGCCGTGCAGGTGATGCACGCGCAACCGGGTTGCTGCCAGCACTAACATGCAGTGGGTGC
>DAOSLL010000244.1:0-6078 GCA_035368905.1 Rhodoferax sp. | reverse complement strand
TGCTTCAGGGCGACCTCAGCCGCCTTTTGTGTGAGGACTTCCGCCACACCCGGGTCGAGCGCCTGGCCTTGTCCTGATGAGTTGCCAAGGGCCTGCACCAACAAGCGTTCCAGCGACGGGTCAATGGCGATCACATTGAGCTCGTGGGTAGCGCCGTAGATTTGCTGGACGATGGCGGGCGACAAGGCAATGCGCACCCGACGCGCCAGCTCGCCCGGGTCGGTGACCGAGCCAGCATGCTCCGCCAGTGATTCAATGATCGTGCGGATATCGCGGATGTGGACGGATTCCTCCAGCAGCAGTTGCAACACCTTTTGGAAAACAGCAATGGAAACCATTTTGGGAACTACTTCTTCGATCAGTTTCGGGGCCTGCTTGCTCACGTGCTCTACCAGTTGTTGCGTCTCTGTGCGGCTTAGCAATCTGGCGGCCTGCACTTGCATCAAGTGTGACAAATGTGTCGCCATCACGGTCTCGGAATCAACCACGGTAAACCCGGCCATTTGCGCGGCTTCTTTTTGCTGGCTGTCGATCCAGTGGGCGGGCAAGCCAAATGCCGGGTCGGTGGTTGGTGTGCCGATCAACGGGGTGGTGATGCCGCCGGGGTTGATGGCCAGGAACATGCCGGGAAAGGCTTCGCCCTCACCCACGATGACCCCACGCAGCGTGATTCGGTAGCCACTGGGCTTGAGTTCGAGGTTGTCCCGCACGTGTACCGGTGGCGGTAGAAATCCGACTTCCTGGGCAAATTTGCGGCGCACGCCCTTGATGCGGGTCAGCAAGTCGCCCTGGCGGTTCTTGTCCACCAGAGTGATCAGGCGATAGCCCAGCTCCAGCCCAAGCTGGTCGACCGGTTGCAGATCATCCCAAGTGGCCTCGGTGTCGGACGAGGGTGCCTGGATCACGGGCGCAGCCTCGGCGGGAGGTGGCTGATGTGACAACATCCAGGCTCCATAGCCCAGCAGAGAAGCGACCCCAAGAAATACGGTGTGGGGCATGCCCGGAATGACCCCCAGGATGCCCATGATGATGCCGGTGATGCCCAGCACCTTGGGGGAAATGAACATTTGGTTGACGATCTGGTTGCTCAGGTCGCGGTCCTTGCCAACCCGCGACACCACCATGGCTGCTGCTACAGAAATCAGCAAGCCCGGTATTTGGGCGACCAGCGCATCGCCTACCGCCAGCAAAATGTAGGTGTCGGCAGCCTGCCCGGCAGTCAGGCCGTGCTGCAAGACACCGACCGCAAAGCCGCCAAAAATGTTGATCAGCAAGATCAGTATGCCGGCCACTGCGTCACCCCGGACAAACTTGGAGGCACCATCCATGGAGCCAAAGAAGTCAGCTTCTTCGGACACTTCAGCGCGGCGGCGTTTGGCCTCTTTTTCGTCGATCAATCCGGCATTCAAATCAGCATCCACCGCCATTTGCTTGCCTGGCATGGCATCCAGGGCGAAGCGTGCCGACACTTCGGCAATACGTTCGGCACCTTTGGTGACGACGACAAAATTGATCACCACCAGTATTGAAAACACAATCAGACCGACGGCAAAGTTGCCACCAATCAGGAAATGCCCAAAGGCTTCGATGACTGCACCGGCTGCACCCGGCCCGGTGTGACCCTCGAGCAACACCACTCGGGTCGATGCCACGTTGAGTGACAGTCGCATCAAGGTGGTCAGCAGCAGCACTGCTGGAAAGGCGGCAAAGTCCAGCGGCTTGATCATGTAGGCTGCCACCATCATCACCATCAGCGCAACCGATATGTTGAAGGTAAAGAAGGTGTCGAGCATCCACGGCGGTAGCGGCAAGACCATCATTGACAAAATGGCCACGACCAGCATCGGGGCAGCGGCACCCTGCATCAGGGCGGTATTGTTGCCAAACCATTGCTTGAATGCACTGACAGAGAAGTTCATGGTGTTTGGGCCGCAGCGATTACTTTGGACAACGGATCAAGCTCAGGGGGCACGAACGGCACCGGCACCTCGCCGGGCATTGGGCCGTCGCCCCGCATGGCGGCCTTGAGTCGGTAGATGTAAGCCAGCACCTGTGCCACGGCGGTGTACAGGCTGGCCGGAATGTCCTGATCGATTTCTGCATTGGCGTACAGCGCGCGTGCCAGCGTTGGTGACTGAAGCACCGGAATGGCGTGTTCGGCGGCAATGTCCCTGATTTTGAAAGCCAGCAAGTCAGCGCCTTTGGACACAACGCGCGGCGCGTGCATGGTCTTGTCATCATATTGAATGGCGACTGCAAAGTGGGTTGGATTCATCAGCACAAAGTCGGCCCGGGGTACAGCTTTGACGCTGTTGCCCTGCGAAATATCACGCTGGCGCTGGCGCATGTGGCTCTTCATTTGCGGGTTGCCGTCAGACTCCTTGTTTTCCTGCTTGACCTCCTGGTGCGACATCTTCATGCGTGCTTTGTGCAAAAAATTCTGCAATGGCACATCAACCATCGCCACGATCAAAACCACCAGCAGCATCAGTCCCATGCCTTTGGTCAACCATGCCGCGAGATAACCGATGGAGTTGGCGGAAGGTTGCAACAGCAGGGAGCGCAAGGTTTCCAGGCTCGATGACAAATAGCTGAAGCCAACGACCAGTAACATGCCCGCGATGAACGACATCTTGAGAACTTCTGTGAACTTGTCTTTGGTAAACATATTACCCAGGCCGCTCAAAGGACTGACCCGACTGAAGTCCGGAGTGATGGGCTTGAGGCTGTTGACCCAGCCACCCACTGCCACGGTGCTGATAATCGCAATCACGCTGACGATGGCAGCAAATGCCGCACTGACCACCAGGCCGACCGCTGCCATGCTGCCCAGTCGGGTCATCATGGTGGTGGGGTCCTGGATGGCTTGAGCGTCAAACAGGAGTTGCAGGCTGAATTGGCGCTGAATGTGTTCCAGCATCAACGGCCCCAGCCACATCAGACCTAGTGAACCACCTCCTAGAACAGTCAGGTGCGACAGATCGCGTGACCGCGCCACCTGCCCGTCATCCCGCGACTTTTGCAGCTTACGTTCTGATGCGGGTAAATTGCGGTCTTGACTGCTGGATTCCATGTTGGGGAGATACCTTGGTTCTCCCCATTGTCAAGGTGCGACCCTGGAACTAAAGAGTGAAAAGCGGGGTGATTGCCCGCCTGATGTGTCGGGCCTCAAAAACCCAGACTGGCCAGCAGATCGTCCACCTCGGACTGGCCCTTGACCACATCCGGGTTCCCTTCAGGATTGACAACCGGTCCTTCAAGTACGGGATGGTCGTGAATGACAAAGCCTGTCACAGGGGGCTCAACAACCGTTGCCGGTTTTTGCACTGTATCAACCGGGGCAGTGACAATCAACAATTGCACCAACTGTTCCTCAATGCTGGCTGCCAGACTGACAACTTTGGCAATCACCTGGCCGGTCAGGTCATGAAAGTCCTGTGCCATCATGATATCGGTCAAGTTCTTGTCAATTTTCTGAGTGGCCTCTTCGACATCAGTGAGGAAGTTCATCACATGGCCCTTGGCAACGGCTGCGACCGGGTCCTTGACAATCAAGCCACCAATGCGCCGGGTTTCGGCTGCAATGTGATCATGGTGGGATTTGGCCTGGTCAACGTTATTGAGCACCTTTTCCGCAGCTTCGCCAGTCAGGCGGGCAATATAAGTCAACCGGCTTTTTGCATCGGGAATCTCGCCCGCCAAAGCCTTGACCTTGTCAGTCAGGCCCAAGCCCTGCAGCGAGTCATGAAGTTGCCGTGTTAGCAGACCAATGCGCTGGTGGACATCCTGGGACACATCCACCGGACTGGTAACTGCAGAGATGACGTGGCCGCTGGTCGCTGTACTCATTTGAGCCCCAGCTTGGTCAGAATCAGGTTCACCTTGTCTTCCAGCGTTGCCTTGGTGAAGGGCTTGACGATGTAACCGGATGCGCCCTGCTGGGCGGCCATGACGATGTCTTCCTTGCGCGCTTCGGCGGTCACCATCAGCACCGGAATGTGCTTGAGCTTTTCGTCTTTTTTTATCTCCATAAGCAACTGAAACCCGTTCATGTTGGGCATGTTGATGTCGCTCACGACAAAGTCAAAACTGCCATTACGCAATTTTTGCAGGGCTGCGACACCGTCTTCTGCCTCATCAGCCTCGGCATAGCCACTTTCCTTGAGCAAATTGCGCACAATGCGGCGCATGGTGGAGAAATCATCGACCACCAAAAATTTGAGATCATTGGCCATGAGATAGGCTCTCCGAGGCGCTGGTTGAAACTTGCATAAGTCGATTCCAAATCATGATGACAGGTTGCGTTACTGTTGAGCCGCAGACGCTGGTGGGGCGGGCGCGGCATTTTGCTCTGTGATGATGTCGGTTTTTCTGCCACCCAGCAAGCGTTCTTCTGCTTCCCGGGTCATCACGGTAATGCTGATTCTACGGTTTGCCGGGCCGCGCGGATTTTCTTCGTCGAGCAAAATGCTCGATGCCAAGCCCATAACGCGCGCCATCTTGTCATCGGGCATGCCTGCTACCACCAACTCACGCCGGGTGGCATTGGCCCGGTCAGCCGACAACTCCCAATTGCTGTAACCACGCGCACCGCTGCCATACGGTGTTTGATCGGTATGACCATCCACGCTGATTTTGTTGTCCACATCTGCCAGTGCTGCGCCGATTTCCTGCAAGATCTCACGCATGTAGGGTTTGACGGACGGACTGCCGCTGTCAAACATGGGGCGTTTTTGATCATCGACAATCTGGATTTGCAGTCCATCCGCAGTGATGCTCAGCTTGATTTGCTCGCTGAATTCGGCCAGTTTCGGGTTTCTTGAAATCAGGGAACTGATTTTGGCGCTTAATTCAGCAAGCTTTTCGGCATCCTTTTTGGCCTGGGCCGCTTTGGCCGCGTCGCCAGACATGCGCTTGGCCTTGGGGTCATTTGCATCACCGCGCCTGGCCTGCCCCGCTGATTGCGTCAGGTCATTGCCGCCACCGCTCACCACGCTTTGGCTGGCACCGGCACCGGCCCCGCCCTGCATAGCGACCTTGAGCGGCGACTGAAAGTAGTCAGACAAACCCTTTTTGTCACCCTCGGAGGTACTTCCGAGCAACCACATCAGCAAAAAGAACGCCATCATGGCGGTCACAAAATCGGCATAGGCAATCTTCCAGGCACCCCCGTGGGCCGAGTGCCCCCCTTTCTTCACCCGTTTGATGATGATCGGCTGGAGTTTCTTGGCTTCGGTTGCCATGCGGTTACACGACCTTGGTTATTTCTTTTTGACAAAAGCTTCAAGTTCGCCGAAAGTGGGCCTTTCGGTGGAGTACAGGACTTTTCGGCCAAACTCAATGGCAGTTGCCGGGTTGTAGCCTTGCATGCTGGCCAACAAGGTGGTTTTGATGCATTGAAACTCTTTGCCTGCTTCTTCCACCTTTTGCTCCAGCAGGCCCGCCAGCGGCTCGGCAAACGCATAAGCCAGCAAAATACCCAAAAACGTGCCCACCAGGGCCGAGGCAATCATGCCGCCCAGCACAGCAGGCGGTTGTCCCACCGAGCCCATGGTGTTCACCACCCCCAGCACCGCCGCCACAATACCGAAAGCGGGCAGTCCGCCAGCGATCCGTTGCAGGGCAGCAACGGCAGCGTGTTCCTCGGCATGGTGGGTGTCAATCTCGCTGTCCATCAGCGATTCGATTTCGTGGGCATTCAGGTTGCCCGAGACCATCATGCGCAAATAGTCGGTGATGAATTCGACCACATGATGGTCATGACCAACGTCCCCATGTTTCTTGAAAATCTCGGACGAATGTGGTTCCTCAACGTCCTTTTCAATCGCCATCAAACCTTCTTTGCGGGCTTTTTGCAAGATGTCGTACATCAAAGCCAGCAGGTCCATGTAGCGCGCCTTGGTGTACTTGCTGCCCTTGAAACACATGCCCAGGCCTTTGATGCTGGACTTGATGACCTTCATCTGGTTGTTGGCGACAAAGGCGCCCATGGTGGCACCGCCAATTGTGATCAATTCAAACGGCAATGCCTTGAGCACCACCATGATGTTGCCACCGTGAAAGATGTACACGCCAAAG
>DAOSLL010000243.1:0-6088 GCA_035368905.1 Rhodoferax sp. | reverse complement strand
CCTGAATCTGTGGGCGAGATGCATTGCCGCCACCGGCAATCCTTGTCGGCACACCCTCCATCCAAGCCAAAGACTTTCTGATCCGGTCGGCATTTTGCCCGGGTCAAAGGCGCGGCATGGCACTGGCATTTGTCAGTCCGACCTTTTCAGCTTGCCAGTTGCGGCACCGGCTGCCCCAGATTGCGCAGCACCTCACGCACCATTTGTGCCCGGTCTTTCGCCTCTGGCAGGTCTCGCTCAATGCGCAGTTTTTCGTTGCCAGCCAATCTGATGTGCTTGTTTTTCTGGATCAGGGCAATGATTTTCATGGCATCAATCGGCGGGTCTTTCCTGAAGGTGATGGTGATCACACCGGGCGCGGCATCAACCTTGGTCACCCCATACGGCTGGCTCAGTACCCGCAGGCGGTGCACGTCGATCAGGGTTTGCGCCTGTGCTGGCAGTTTGCCAAAGCGGTCGATGATTTCTTCCAGCAGCGCATCAATCTGGTTGGTGGTCTTGGCGGTGGCCAGTTTTTTGTAGAAGGACAGGCGCAAATGCACGTCGCCGCAAAAATCGTCGGGTAACAGCGCTGGCGCATGCAGGTTGATGTCGGTGGCCACGTTCAGCGGGCTGAGCAAATCGGGCTCGATACCGGCTTTCAGGCAACGCACCGCTTCGGACAGCATCTCGTTGTAGAGCTGAAAACCCACTTCCAGCATGTTGCCGCTCTGGTTTTCACCCAGCACTTCACCGGCACCGCGAATTTCCAGGTCGTGCATGGCCAGGTAAAACCCGCTGCCGAGTTCTTCCATTGCCTGAATTGCGTCCAGGCGCATGGTTGCCTGTTTGGTCAGGCCTTCCATGTCTGGCACCATCAGGTAAGCATAGGCTTGGTGGTGGCTGCGGCCAACCCGGCCGCGCAACTGGTGCAACTGCGCCAGGCCAAACTTGTCGGCGCGGCTCATCACGATGGTGTTGGCCGTCGGCACGTCAATACCGGTCTCGATGATGGTGGAGCACAACAGTAGGTTGCTGCGCTGGGCGACAAAATCGCGCATCACCGCTTCAAGCTGACGTTCCGGCATCTGGCCATGGGCCACCGCGATACGGGCCTCGGGCAGCAATTCTTCCAGTTTTGCCCGGCGGTTCTCGATCGTCTCGACTTCGTTATGCAGAAAATAAACCTGCCCACCGCGCTTGAGTTCACGCAACACCGCCTCGCGAATCACGCCATTGCCTTCGGTGCGGACAAAGGTCTTGATGGCCAGGCGGCGCTGGGGAGCGGTGGCGATCACGCTCAGGTCGCGCAGACCTTCAAGCGCCATGCCCAGCGTGCGCGGAATCGGTGTGGCGGTCAGGGTCAGCACATCGACCTCGGCGCGCAACGCCTTCATCTGTTCTTTGTGGCGCACCCCAAAGCGGTGTTCCTCGTCGATGATCAGCAGCCCCAGGTCTTTGAATTTGGTGGACTGCGAAAGCAGCTTGTGGGTACCCACCACAATGTCAATGGTGCCGTCTGCCACGCCTTTGAGTGCAGCGGTGATCTCCTTGCCAGAGCGAAACCGGCTCATCTCAGCCACTTTCACCGGCCATTTGGCAAACCGGTCCACCAGGGTCTGAAAATGCTGTTCGGCCAGCAAAGTTGTGGGGGCCAGAAACGCCACCTGCTTGCCGCCGGTGATCGCAATGAAGGCCGCGCGCAGGGCGACTTCGGTCTTGCCAAAACCGACATCGCCGCAGATCAGCCGGTCCATCGGGCGCGGGCTGATCATGTCCTGAATGACGGCGTGGATGGCGGCGCACTGGTCGGCGGTTTCCTCAAAGCCAAAGTCGTTGGCAAAGGCTTCGTAGTCGTTGGGGCTGTAGCGGAAGGCATGACCCTCGCGGGCAGCCCTGCGGGCGTAAATGTTGAGCAGCTCGGCGGCGCTGTCGCGCACCTGTTCGGCGGCTTTGCGCTTGGCTTTGTCCCACTGGCCGCTGCCAAGTTTGTGCAGCGGTGCTTCGTCGGGGCTGACACCGGTGTAGCGGCTGATCAGTTGTAACTGGCTCACCGGCACATACAGCGTGGCCTTGTCGGCGTACTCCAGGTGCAAGAACTCCTGAATTTCAGGCTCTCCGTTGGCCAGCTTTTGCCCCAGGTCCAGGTTGATCAGCCCGCGGTAACGGCCAATGCCGTGGGCAGAATGCACCACCGGGTCGCCAACCTTGAGTTCACTCAGGTCCTTGATCAGCGCTTCAATGTCACTGACCTGCTCTTGCTTTTTGCGTCTGCGACTGGTCGGGCTGGCAGCAAACAGCTCGGTTTCGGTGACAAAGTCAACGCCGCTTTCCAGCCAGCTAAAGCCAGTGGCCAGGTTGCTGGTGGCAATGCCGACCTTTTCAGCGCTGGCCAAAAACCCCGCAAGCGAGTCAAACGTGGGCGGGTCGAATGCGCTGGAATGCAGGAAATCGAGCAGGCTGGCGCGGCGGCCATCACTCTCGGCCAGCACCAATACACGCTGCGCTGTATGGCTGATGTGCCGCTTCAGGCTGACCAGCGGGTCTTCTGCGCCACGCACCACAGTGAGTGGCGGCAAGGCATCAAATTCGGCATAGGCCTGCGCCAAGCCACCGTCATGACCTGATGCCAGATCAATAGACGGTGAACTATCTTGCGGGAATGACGGCGCACTTTCTTGCTGGAATGGGGCAACACGAGCCGCTCTGAGCGCCAGTTGTGCATGCTGATTGACCCGGTTGTAGAACTGCTCGGCGTTCAAAAACAGCGCATCGGGTGGCAGCACCGGTCGTTCCGGGTCGCCTTGCACCAGCCGGTAACGCTCGCGCGTGTCTTGCCAGAAGTGGGCAAAGGCCTGATCCAGATCGCCATGCAGCACCACCGTGGCGGCATCACCCAGGTAATCAAACACGCTGGCGGTTGACTCGAAAAACAGCGGCAGGTAATACTCGATGCCGGCCGTGGCCACGCCCAGGCCGATGTCCTTGTAGATGCGGCTACGGGTCGGGTCACCGTCGAGCAGTTCGCGCCAGCGGTGCCGAAAGCGCGTCCGCGCTGCGTCGTCCATCGGAAATTCGCGCCCGGGCAGCAGGCGTACTTCGGGCACCGGGTACAGGCTGCGCTGGCTGTCCGGGTCGAAGGTGCGGATGCTGTCAATTTCGTCGTCAAACAAGTCAACCCGATACGGCACTGGTGAACCCATTGGAAACAGGTCAATCAGCCCACCCCGCACGGCGTATTCACCAGGGCTTACCACCTGCGTCACATGGCTGTAACCGGCCAGGGTGAGCTGCGCCTTGAGCCTGGACTCGTTGAGCTTTTGTTTGACTTTGAAATGAAAGGTGGTGCCCGCCAGAAAGCTCGGCGGTGCCAGCCGGTACAGCGCGGTGGTGGCGGGCACCAGCACCACGTCAGCGCCGGTGTCACGGTCATGCTGGCTGATGCGCCACAGGGTGGCCAGGCGCTCGCTGATCAGGTCCTGGTGCGGTGAAAAGGTGTCAAACGGCAGGGTTTCCCAGTCCGGAAACAACACACAGCGCAGCTTGGGGGCAAAAAAAGCCATCTCGTCAATCAGGCGCTGGGCATCGGGTGCGGCTGCAGTCACGATGGCGGTGACCTTGCCTTGCGCCTTTTCGCGCAGCGCCAGTTGGGCCAGCAGCAGCGCGTCAGCCGAGCCGGTCGGGCGGGGCAGGGTGTAGCGTTTGCCGGGGGTGAGTTTGGGTAAATCCATGTCTTGTTTGCCAGATAGAAACGCCGACACCCCGCGCAAGCTTTGGCAGGGTGTGAGAAGGAAAGCACTGGGGGATTCTAGAATGCGGCGCACATGACCGATTCAAACCCATCTCACCCAAAAGCGTCGGCTGATCGTCTGGTCAATCCGGTTGCGGTGCGACTCCATGCGCTGATCCCCAGCGCTGGCACCGGCACCCGCTCTGGCGCAGCGGGGCCCAAGCAGTACCAGGCGCTGGCTGGCAAGCCGCTGGTGCTGCACACGCTGGCGGCTTTTGCTGGCGTATCGCGCATCGACCTGACGCTGGTGGTGGTGGCATCAGACGATACCCATCTGGCTGCCATACGCCCCCAAGATGCTGCATATTCAATAGCTACTTGTGGAGGTTCTACAAGGGCTGCAAGCGTATTCAATGGTCTGAATTGGCTGATTCAGGAAGGCGCTGCCGCGCATGACTGGGTGCTGGTGCATGACGCAGCGCGTTGCCTGATTCGCCCTGACCAGATCAACCGACTGATTGATGCCTGCTGGCTGGACGAAGTGGGTGGACTGCTGGCGCTGCCGCTGCCCGACACCTTGAAACAAGAGCGCCATGGCCGGGTTGCGGCAACGCTTGATCGACACGACAAATGGCTGGCGCAGACCCCGCAGATGTTTCGCATTGGCAGCCTGCTTGATGCCTTGCAGGTAGCCGGTGACAACGTGACGGACGAATCTAGCGCCATTGAAGCGCTCGGCCTGCAACCAAAGCTGGTGAGCGGCAGCGCACAAAACTTCAAGGTAACCTATCCGGAAGACTTCAGCCTGGCCGATGCGGTGCTGCAAAGTCGCCACACAAGGACAGCAACATGACATTCAGAGTGGGGGAGGGCTGGGACATTCACGCACTGGTGCCCGGACGCAAGCTGATGCTCGGCGGCATTGAGGTGCCGTTTCACTTCGGCTTGCTGGGCCACTCGGATGCCGATGCGCTGCTGCACGCCATCACCGATGCGCTGTTGGGTGCGGCGGCGCTGGGCGACATTGGCACGCATTTTCCCGACACCGATGCACGCTTTCAGGGTGTGGATTCCAGCGTGCTCCTGTTTGACACCGTCAAACGAGTACGTTCGTACGGCTTCGAGATTGGCAACATCGACAGCACCGTCATTGCCCAGGCACCAAAGCTGATGCCCTACATTGCGGCCATGCGCGCCAAGATTGCGCAAACGCTTGGCATCGGGCTCGATCAGATCAACATCAAAGCCAAGACTTTTGAAAAGATGGGGCCGGTCGGGCAGGGCCTGGCGATTGAGGCCCGGGCGCTTGTGCTGCTTTTCAAAAAGATATGAGAAATATGCCTCTAGCGCTTATGGGACATGCGCGACAAGCTATAAAATAGCTAGCAAATGGCATGGTTGCACGGCACTGTTCTGGATCAATACCAGTTGTTCGAAATGCCATCAATGCGGCAACCGGGCGATTTGCCATCAACGCGGCAATGACCCAAAGGTTTTCGTTTGGCTAACCAGCGGGCGTGGTGGCCGACCATGGGGCGGTGCGCTGGGGCACCTGGCCGCAGGTGAGGCAAGCCAGCCAGGCTTTTATTGCAATGAATGCAGGCCAATCATGTTGCCTTCGGTGTCCCCAAACAACGCAATAAAGCCATATTCACCAATCGACATTTTTTCCTTGAAAACTCTTCCGCCGTGCGAAGCGGCTCGCGCCGCCTCAACGGAGCAGTCCTCACAGGAAAAATAGACCAAGGTACTGCCGCCAGAGGCGAACCCAGCCATTTTTACCAGTGCGCCCGCAGCCCCAAACCCGTCCACTGACATCGGGAATGCCCACATTTCCATATCAGGAAAGCCCTTTGGATCAGGATTTTTCAACTCTTCCAATGTGCCCTGGAAAACCGCTTCGTAGAACGCTTTTGCGCGGGGCATGTCCTGAACATAGATTTCAAACCAGCCAACCGGATTGCTTTTCATGGTGTTTCTCCTATAGTGAACGACTTGTGATGAGGCCTAAGGTTAAAGCTCACGGGCAGTACAAAAGAGCAGCTTGTGGCCGGTCTCGCTGGCGTGAGGTGATGACTATCATCATGACGTTCCCGGTTGCAATACGACATGCCGCAAGCGGCCAACGCAGACAAAAAGCTACGCCATCAGAGTGCACGCCATCACGCTGATGCTGTGCGGTACCGGCTATTTGGTTCTCGTTAGCTTGCGGCGCAGCAAGCTTGGCTTTTGCGGTGACCACGGCGACATGCAAGTGCAATGTCAAAACCGGTGTACGGTGCGTCTCTGGCCTGGCAACTGAGCTAAGGCGTCAAGCAAAAATGACTTGAACAGTTCGGCCGCACTGACAAGCGCAATGCGTTGTTGCAAACCGCTTGT
>DAOSLL010000242.1:0-6110 GCA_035368905.1 Rhodoferax sp. | reverse complement strand
CCACCCACTGCGCTACCGAAGTCACGCCAGGCTCGGCCAGCAAACGTGCTTCGACCCGTTTGGCCACCTCTTCGGTGGCCGCAAAAGAGGTGCCCTCGGGTGACCACAAATCGACGGTAAGTTCAGGACGGCTTGAATCCGGAAAAAACTGCTGCTGCACCTGCCCCATGCCGAGCAGCCCCGCGCCAAACATTGCCAGCGTAACCGAAATGGTGATCCAGCGGTGCCGCACACAGGCATTCACCAAGCCACGAAACCAGGTGTAAAACGCCGTGTCGTACATGTCGTGCCCGGCAACGCCAACGGGCGCGCCGTCCTGACCTGCAGCCAATGCCACATGTGGCGGCACCTTGAGCAGGCGCACGCCCAAATAAGGCACAAAATAAACCGAGACGATCCAGCTCAGGCACAAAGCGATCACCGTCACCGCAAAAATCGCAAAGGTGTACTCACCGGTGACTGAGCGCGCCAGCCCGATCGGCAAAAACCCAGCCGCCGTGATCAGCGTGCCGGTTAGCATCGGCATGGCGGTGATCTCATAGGCAAAGGTGGCGGCGCGAACTTTGTCATAACCCTCTTCCATTTTGCGCACCATCATCTCGACGGCAATGATGGCATCGTCCACCAGCAAGCCCAAGGCGATGATGAGCGAACCCAGCGATATCTTGTGCAGCCCGATGCCCCAGTAATTCATGGCCAGAAAAGTCATTGCCAGCACCAACGGAATGGTGATGCCCACCACCAGCCCCGGGCGCACGTCAAGCGTCCAGCGCTGCCAGAACGGGTGCTGGCCGGGGCGCTTGTGCAGGCCCAGGCTGATGAAGCTCACCGCCAGCACAATCGCCACCGCTTCAATCAGCACCTTGACAAATTCGTTGACCGAAGTGGCCACCGATTTGGGCTGGTCCTGAATTTGCGCCAGTGTGACACCCACCGGCAAGGTCTTTTCAAGCTGTGCGGTCGCTTCCTTGAGGGCCTTGCCCAGCGCGATGATGTCGCCGCCCTTGGTCATCGACACGCCCAGAGCGACCACCTCCTGGCCCTGAAAATGCACCTTGATCGACGGCGGGTCCTGATAGCCGCGCTTGATCTCGGCGATATCGCCCAACCGCAACTGGCTGCCCCCGGCGTTGCTGCCTGCGGCGTAACCGGTGCCACGTATCGGCATGGCGCGCAAGTCTTCGACCGCCTGAAACTGACCGGCGACCCGCACCTGCACCACATCCAGCGGGGTTTGCACGGCACCGGCCGACTCCACCGCGTTTTGCTGGGTCAGTTGCGCCAGCACGGCGTTGATGTCGAGGCCGAGCTGCGCCAGGCGCTTTTGGGAAATTTCGACAAACAGCTTTTCGTCCTGCACGCCAAACAGTTCCACCTTGGCCACATCAGGCACACGCAGCAGTTGCTGGCGCACATCGTCAGCAAAGGTTTTAACCTCGGCATAACTGAAGCCTGGCGCTTGCAGCGCGTAAATCACACCAAACACATCACCAAAGTCATCGTTGAAAAACGGCCCCTGCACCCCCGGGGGCAGTGTGCCACGCATGTCACCAATGCGTTTGCGCACCTGGTACCAGACGTTGGCAACCTCAGCCCCACGGGCAATTTCCTTGATCTGGAAGATGATCTGCGACTCACCCGGCTTGGAATAACTGCGGATTTTGTCGGCATAGGGCACCTCTTGCAGCGTGCGTTCGAGCTTGTCGGTGACCTGCTCGGCCATCTGCTGGGTGCTGGCCCCTGGCCAGTATGCGCGCACCACCATGGCCCGGAAGGTAAATGGCGGGTCTTCATCCTGGCCAAGCTGAAAGTAGGCCGAAGCCCCCAGCACCATCAGCACAATCATCAAGAACCGTGTCAGAGGCGCATGCTCAAGCGCCCATCGCGACAGGTTAAAAGATCTTTCAGGATGCAAATGTGTCTCAGACATGGCTGGTCCTCAATTGGCCACAGCAGAGGCCGCGCCTAATGCGCTTGCCGCGCCGCCTGCAGCCAAGGCCTGACGCAAACCGTCATTAGCTACATTTTCAGGAGCTGTCTGCGCTTTGCTGGAAAGGGCTATAGCCTGTTTTTCCTTGTAAACAGTGACTTTTTGCCCGACTGTCAACACATGCACCCCCGCTACCACCACCTGCATGCCAGGGCTCAGGCCCGCTGCCACTACAACATCATTGCCATCTGCGGTGGCAATTTGAACCGGTTGCAGCTTAACGGTCATGCTGGGCACATCAAGCACCCAGACAGCGCTGCCCTGGCCCTCTTGGCGCAACGCGCTGGTCGGCAGTTTGATTGCCTGCAGCCCACTGTGCTGCAGCGCCGCCGGCAGCACCGACACCGTGCTGCCGAGCGGCAGGTCGCTGCCTGCGGGCAATGCCACCTTGACGCTAAAGGTTCGCGTCACCGGGTCGGCACTGGCGGCCACTTCACGCACCAGGCCTTGCAGCGTGGTGTTGCCTGACCAGACCCGCACCTGCACGCCCGCACCCGGCTTGATGGCGGCCACCTTGTCCTCGGGCACCGCAAACACCGCATCACGTACACCGTCCTGCGCGACTTGCACTACCGGTGCGCCAGCAGCCACCACCTGGCCGCGTTCGGCCAGCACCGCTGTGACCACGCCCGCCACGTCAGCCAGCAGATTGGCATAAGCGCTCTGGTTGCCCTGCACCGCCAACTGTGACTGCGCCAGTTCAAGTTGCGCCTGCGCTGCCTTCTGGGTGCTGTCACGCCGCTCAAGATCGGCACCGCTGATGAAGTTTTGCGCCTTGAGCGACTGAAAACGCTTGAAATCCGCCACTGCCAGATCACGATTGGTCTGCGCTGCAGCCACCTGGGCGCGGGCTGCATCAGTCGCCAGCTTCAGGTCTTGCGGGTCAAGCTGCGCCAGCAACTGCCCCACCTTGACCCGCTGACCCACCTCGGCCGGGCGGGCTATCAGCTTGCCACCGACCCGAAAACCCAGCCGCGACTCAACCCTGGCGCGCACTTCAGCGGCATACTCCAGCCCGGCCTGAAGCGGCGCAACACCTACCGTGATGACCTTGACGGCGCGAATCGGCTCCTGCGGTGCCGGCGGCTTGGAGCAGGCCACCAGCCCTAAAGCAGCGGCTATAGTCAACCCAAGCGGTATCACCCGAGTGCGCACATTCAACAAATTCATGGCAAAACTTTCTGACAGACAAATGACGAGGACCGGTTGGCTACCAATTTTAGGTAATTTGTGCACGCCGCAAACCCAATCTGCCATTGCCTTTCATGCCCAAACCACCTAGCGTCATTGTCAACCACCGCCCCGCGATGTCGCCTGGCGTTGGGCTGGCTGCGGTGCTGCCGGTGCACCATTACGAAAACTTTCCGGTGGCCTCCCTGCTATGCCCGGCACATTTGCGCCCGGCGGTTGCTGCCATTTACCACTTTGCCCGCACTGCGGACGACCTGGCCGACGAAGGCGCACAGGATGCAGCCACCCGCCTGACCGACCTGCAGGCCTTTCGGGCCGACTTGCAGGCAGTGGCCAGTGGGCAAGTCGCCAGCGAGCGCTGGCTGGCGGTGTTCGAGCCGCTGCGCAGCGCGCTGCTGATGCATGACCTGCCCTTGAACCTGCTGACCGATCTGCTCGAAGCTTTTGAGCAGGATGTGCGGTACACCGCCGCGCAACGCCGTTACGCGACCGATGCCGAGTTACTGGATTATTGCCAGCGCTCGGCCAACCCGGTGGGCCGACTGCTGCTGCACCTGTATGGCGTAACAGATGAAGAAGCGCTGACGCAAAGTGATCAGATTTGCACCGCGCTGCAGCTCATCAACTTCTGGCAGGACGTGAGCCTGGATGTGGCGCGCGGCCGCTGGTACCCCAGCATCGAAGCGATGGCCCGCTGCCAGGTGCAGGACGCTGACCTACGGTCTGGTAGCCATTCCAAAAATGCAACTGTTTTGATAGCTGGCTACGCAGCAGCAGCAAGCGCTGGGATGCTAAAAGGCTCCAAATTGGCAGTGACACTGCCAGGGCGCATTGGATGGGAACTGCGGTTGGTGGTGCAAGGCGGTTTGCGCATTCTGGACAAAATCGAGGCGCTGCAATTTGCCACCTGGCGCACCCGACCCAAGCTGACATTTTGGGACCTGCCCGTGATGCTGTGGCGGGCATTGTGGATGTGAGTCTGCTCGCCGCGACAACATCGCCCCACCCTCATGCGCCAACGCGCGAGCCCCCTGCCCATCACCGCCGCCCGCGCCAGGCCAACAAGTGCCAGTTGCCCCAACAGCAAAATCAGGCCTCACTCAGGCAATGTAAGCAGCTTGGTAGTTTGACCTGCCGCAGCACCATGCCAGGGCCAGCCGGGTCGGCTGCTGAATCCTGGCAACCGGATGCTGCCATCGGTGTCTTTGTCGTCATCGGTAATGGCGAAGATGATCTGTTTGCCGTTGACCACCTGGGCACCCGGCAGCACGGGCAAAATTGCAGTCAGCCGCATGCTCCAAGCGCAAGTCCACTCAAAGACACTCCGCAAACATCGCCACTTGCTGGCTGAAGGCTACTTTGCAACAAGTCATCAATCTGAAGAAGATCAATAGCGTGACGCGAAACCCACCAGGCATCCCAGGCTCTGGCCAAAAAATGAACAGGAAACTGTCTATAATCGCGCTGGTCCAAAGTCTAGTCTGACGGGCGATTGGGATGTTAGCTCAGTTGGTAGAGCAGCGGACTTTTAATCCGTTTGTCGTGGGTTCGACCCCCGCACATCCCACCAAATTAGGCCATGCAGGCATTGAGAGGCTCGCTATTTCAACAGTAGCGGGCTTTATTTTTGACCGCCATTCTGGCTTACCGTTGCCGTTTGCTGCTTGCTCGGCAGTTCAGGCTGCTGCAGCATTGGTGCACACCGCATGCATTTGCCTTGGCAAGGGGATCAAAATGGCTTGATTGAGTTCAGTTCATTTATAGGACCTCAAGAATGACTTCCCTAGACAACACAACAACGATTGCCGAACCCTACAAATCGAGGCTTGATGCCTTGTTAAGCAGCGGCAGGCGAAAGATTCTCGGTATCGTTGGGCCACCCGGATGCGGCAAATCGACGCTTGCGCGGTCGCTCCTGGCGTTGCTTGAAAAGTCTGCCGTGGCCGTTCCGATGGATGGCTTTCACCTGGCAAATGTCGAACTGGCCCGTCTTGGTCGAGCCGGGCGCAAAGGCGCTGAAGATACTTTCGACAGCGCCGGGTACGTATCGCTGTTGCATCGCCTCAAAACGCAACAACCCAATGAGATAGTGTATGCACCGGAGTTCCGGCGCGAAATTGAAGAGCCGATCGCCAACGCGATACCGGTCTTTCCAGAAACACCGCTGATCATCACCGAAGGCAACTATCTGTTGCTCGATCACGGTCACTGGGCCGCCGTCAGAGCCCTGCTTGATGAAGTCTGGTATGTGGATATTGATCAGTGCGTTCGACGGGAACGCCTGGTCAAGCGCCACATGCAGTTTGGGCGGTCACCGACTGCGGCAGAAGACTGGGTTGCAAACACCGACGACCCGAATGCCGTGCAGATCGAGGCCACCAAGTCGCGGGCCGACATCCTGTTCAAATGGAAACAGGATTGATCACGGCGACAACAACCCTGCCCGGCATGGAGCCCGAATGTTTCGCTCTGATTTGAAAACAAAAGCTCGATAAGACCGGTTTTTACCGGCTACTTCAAATTCATGGCCCCGAGTTGGCGTTGCTAGTATCCATGCCATACCTTTATCTCGGTCCACTAACGCCATGAACCTCAGACTCACTCCTACCACGCTGCCAGTTGCGGTTCGCCCCAACCTGTCTGCAGGACGGGCCGCTGGGCAAGTGAGTGGAGCGGATGCAGGCGGATTTTCAGGTGCGCTGCAAAGCGCGCTCAGTTCGGTCAGCGCAGCGCAAAACGATGCAGCCAAACTGCAGCGCGAAGTGCAGTTGGAAAATCCAAAGGTCAGCCTGGAAGAAACCATGGTGGCCATTCAGAAAGCGCAAATCGGCTTTCAGGCGACACTGCATGTCAGGAACCGGATGGTGCAGGCTTACACCGACATCATGAATATGCAGGTTTAAGGTGTTTTAGGCTTGTAGCCCTTATT
>DAOSLL010000241.1:0-6119 GCA_035368905.1 Rhodoferax sp. | reverse complement strand
TCGTCGTCGCGCCTACCCAGACGCGCCGCCAGCGGCCCACTCGGGCGCGTCCAACCGAGGAATCTAGGTTGAATCGACGCGCCTTCTGAAGGGGCAAATCTGTCGCGCCAAGGCCAAATGCCGGCCCATCGCTTGAGATGACCATCAGCCCTTGAGTCACAATGTTTGCCATGACACCTTTTGACACCCCCAGCTTTTGGCCCATGACGGGCCTGTACGAACCGTCTGCCATCCAGCAGCTTGCCGACGGCCGTTTCCTGGTGATTGAAGATGAACGGCAGCGCTCGTTCAGCATGGTCACCATCGGGCCCGGCACCGAGGTCGAAAGCACCCCGCTTGGCCCCGGCTGGTTTCAAAGCAGCAACCCGTTCTGGAAGCTCGACGACCTTGAAGGGCTGGCCCTGGATAAGCTCGGCTACCTTTACGCAATCACATCGCACTCGCGAGATGATGATGGCGACGAAAAAAAGGCACGGGGAAGATTGGTGCGATTTCGCATCGACGGTGATCGGGTAGTGGCCCCGGTGGTGGTGGATGGGCTCAAGCGGGCGCTGGTCGCAACCCACCCACTGCTAGCTGCCGCTGCCCAGTTGGAAGACGTCAAGTCCGAGGGTGGGCTCAATATTGAAGCACTTGAGATCAGCGCGGACCAGCAACGGCTGTTGCTCGGTTTTCGAAGCCCGTTGCAGGGCCGCCTTGCCATCATCGCCAGCGTCGAGAATCCTGTGGCGATGTTTGAATCTGACGCTTCGCCACAGGTGTCAACCACGCTGCAGACGCTGGACCTGGGCGGACAGGGCATTCGCGGCATGGCCTTCATTGATTCGCTGCAGGGTTACCTGCTGATCAGTGGCCCGGTATCGCGCGCGCAGCAGGCGTTCGGGCTGTGGTTCTGGAGCGGTCAGCCCGATGCGCCGGCACGGCGCGTGTCGGTTGCTGGCTTGCCAGGATTTGAGCGCGCTGAAGGACTGAGCCCGGCGGTGCTGGATGGGAAGCCAAAAATCGTCATTGTGAGCGACGACGGCAACCGAAAAGAAGGTCGATTCGCCCGGTTTCTGGTGTTGGACCCAGGGCAGTTGCAGATTGCACCTTGATTGTCATGCCCGGTGGCCGGGTCACTTTCGCTGAAGTTTTTTTGTCTTGTTACGGGGCGCTGCTGGTTGACTCGGGCAACTGCGCCAGTTGCTGGTTGGCCGCAGCAATGTGCTGGGCCACATGGATCTGCCAAAAGGCAATGAACATGGCCGCAATCACCGGCCCCAGCACAAAACCATTCAAGCCAAATACCGCCATGCCGCCCAGCGTGGTGATCAGCACGATGTAGTCTGGCAAGCGGGTGTCGCGCCCGATCAGGATGGGTCGTAACAGGTTGTCCACCAGCCCGATCACCAGCACCCCGTAAAGCCCCAGCCCGACCCCTTGCCAGAGCGAGCCGGTCAGCACCAGCCAGGTCGCCACCGGCAGCCACACCAGGCCCGCGCCCACTGCGGGCAGTAGCGACATGAAGGCCATCAGCACCGCCCACAGCAAGGCACCGCTCACCCCCAGCGCCCAGAACGCCAGCCCGCCCAACGCGCCCTGAATGATCGCCACCAGCAAATTGCCCTTGACGGTGGCCCGCACAGTCGTCACAAAGGTCTGCAGCAAGTGCGCCTTGTCAGGTTCCGCCAGTGGCAACGTCTGCCAGACCGGCTGCAGCCTGGTCTGGCCGTCGCGTACCAGGAAAAACGCCAGGTACAGGGTGATGAAAAAGCTGGCGAAGAAGTCAAACGCGTTTTGCCCGACGCTGAAGGTCTGGGTTGCAATGAACTGGGTGCCCTGGGTCAGCGCAGCGGTCAGGCGGCGCTGCAAGGTGTTGAAACTGACCAGCCCGAAGCGGTCCAGCACCGCTGTGATCGGGCTCGGCAGCGCATCAAAAACCCCACGAAAATAGAGTGCCGGATTGAGGTCGCCGCTTTCCAGCCGGGCGTAAACCACAGCCGCTTCACTGGCCAGTGCGGCCGCCACCGCTGCCATTGGCAGCACCACAATGACCAGCACGATCAGCAGCGTCAGCAGTGCCGCAGTGGTGCGCTGCTGGCGCACCCGGGGCAGCAGCCATTGGTTCAGCGGCGCAAACACCAGCGCAATGATCACCCCCCACAGAATGGCCCCATAAAAAGGCAGCAAGATATAGCCCAGTGCCAGCGTCACCAGCGCCAGCAGCACTGAAAGCGCCAGATGGCTGCCAGAGGTAACCAGAACGGGCTGTGGGACCATGACGGGCATTTTGCTCAACGCGCTGGACCGCGCATCGCCGCAGCCGGTGGTGCGTCCGGCCGCGCCAGGGAAAGTGCCCTGGTGGGCCTGGCGACAGCCGGGCGTAAGCGGCGCAACAAGCTGACCAGCAAGGCGGTTGCCGAAAGCCACTGCCAGGGGCGCGCCTGTACCAGTGCCGCGCCGACCGCCGCCGCGCTCAGTACCAGCCCGACCGGATGGCGTTGTGCGGTTGGTCCCAGCACCGCCTGGGCGGCCTGCGCAACCAAGGGCAACAACTGCCGCAGCGGTTGCCGCGCCCACCAGGCCAAGCCCAGCTCCAGCAGCAGGCGGGTGGCGGGGCCTTGCGCCAGCCTTGCGCGCCAGCCCGAGCCAGACGGCTTGGCACCTGCTCCCGGTGCCTGACTTGGTGGTGCGGCCATTTCGGCCATGGCCAGCCGCAGGCGCGCGCGGGACAGCGTCAGCCGTTCAGCGACGGCAGGGTTGATCTTCATGATGAAGTGGCGGCGCGCAGCATCGCCAGGTCGTCTTCAACTTGCCGTGTCAGCCTGGCAAAATTGTTGTCAGTGCCTGGTGCCCGCCACACGCAGACCACTGCCACGGCGAGCGGCAACAGTGGCACGCCCAACAAGACCCAGGGTGCGTGCACCGGCGCAACTGATGTCACCGCCCATAGCATGACCGCCACACCTGCCAGCACCAATGCCACAGCGGCACAGCCCAGGGCCACCAGCCAAAGCAGGGTTTGGCGCCGCCACGCGGCATAGGCCAGGCCAGACTCCTGGTTGAGCAACGCCGAGTAAGCCAGAGCGTGCTCCACCAGCAGTTGCGGCCGGGTCACCAGCAAGGCAAATAGGGGATGCATCTGGTGCCGCGCGTGCCAGCCTGATCAGCGGCTGCGGGGGGTGTGGCTCAACAGGCTGATCAGCGCCATCACGGCAGCACCGGTGGCCGCTGCGAACAGCACCGATTTGACCGGCTCGTGCCGTATGTAGTTCACGGTGTTGTCTGAGGCGTGTTCAACTTTCACGCGCAGTTGATGGGTGGTCTCGCGCACACCGTCGAGGCTGCGGTGCGCCAGTGAACTGACCCGGTCACCGGCACGCTCAATGGCGGGGGTGGCCTGGTGGCTCAGGTCTTGCAAGGCCGATGTCAGATTCTCCAGGGCATCGTTGGCCATTTGTTGGGTCGATTTGATGGCCTGGTCGGCCGAATGGGCGGCGTCGTCCATCAGGCTGCTGGACTTTTCAGATGATTTGTTGAGAAACATGATTTTTCCTTGAGTGAGTGAATGAATCAAAGCGGCATCGCTGGCGCATTCGCGCCCCTCTGCTAGCGTCCCTTGAGCGAGCCGAAGAGAAAGGTGACGATTGCCAAAACGACGAAGATGAAAAACAGGATTTTGGCAATGCCAACCGCCCCAGCGGCAATGCCGCCAAAGCCGAACAAGGCCGCAATCAGGGCAATCACAAAAAACACAACGGCGTAATGCAGCATGGTGAGACTCCTGGGTTGAAGAAAAACACCTACAACTTGCCAAATTGGGCTTGCGCACTTTTCAGGCAGTCGTCTTTGGCGGTTGAGGCGAAGGCATCGCACTTTTCTTTTTCAACCGCCAATTGCGCCGCCCGCTTGTCTGCTGTTGCATCGCTGCGGACTTCTATGGTTTTTTCAATAGCCTGGTTCTGGGCTGCGACTGACTTGGCGTTGGCGGCCTCATTGGCAACCTGGGTTTTCATCTCGACGGTGGCATTGGCCTCGGCGAATGTCAGGGCGGCCTTGGCTTCTTTGCGGCAAACGTCCTCAACGTTGCCTGTGGTGTCGTCGCATATCTCCTTGGCAACCTGGTAAATGGCCTCAGCCCTGGCGATTCTTGCCTTGTAGTGTGATTTGGGGTTCGGGTTGTAGCTCTCGTACAACTCTGCCTGTGACACGTCTTCTTTGCCCTTGGCTTGTTCAATGCAAATGTCTTTGGCATTACCTGCCAGCGAAGAGCAGCCCTTTTTCTCGACCTTGTAATCGGCCTGGATCTTCGACTTGCCGGTTTGATAGTCGCTGTACGACATCGGTTGTGCGGTGGCACTGACACCCGCCAACAGGGTGACGGCAAAGGCCAGAGCACTGAATTTGGTAGCGGTTGATTTCATCATGAGTCCTTGGTTTTGCGACAGCCGCGCAGGTGCGTTGTCTTGTGGGCGCTGAGCGTAAGTTGATCAAACCCGCTGGTCTGTTCGCTCGCACACATTCATTGCAAATCAGGCGTTGCCGCTGCCGCCCCGGCTTGACCGGGCTGGCTGGCGCTGGGGTGCGCCAGCGAACAGACCTTACCCGAGGGGCCACCTATAACCCAATGCACCAAGTGTGATCCCGCGCTTGGTGGACTTACTGGAGATGCATGATGACGAGAAACTCAAGACGGTTGATGGCCGTGCTGGTCGGCGCTGCCGCCACCCTGATGCTGGGCTGCAGCAGTTTAAAAACCCCAGCCACGGCTGATGTGGCGGTGTCGAAGGCGGCGGTTGACAACGCCGCTGGTGCCGGTGCCGCGCAGTATGCGCCGGTCGAGCTGATGGCGGCGCGCGACAAACTGGCGCTGGCCAACAAGGCGATGTCAGTCAAGGACTACAAGCTGGCGCGTGACATGGCCGCGCAGGCGCAGGCCGATGCCAAGTTGGCCCAAAGCAAGGCCAATTCGGCCAAAGCCCAGGCGGCTGCCGATGCGGTGCAAGACGACATTCGCGTGCTGCGCGAAGAGCTAGAGCGCAATCTGTAATTCACCAGCCCACTACTCACAGGATTCGATCATGAAACACCTTTACCTCACACCCGTTGTTCTGGCGCTGGCCACCCTGCTTGCCGCCTGCGGCTCCAGCCCCAAAAGCACTTCGCTGCTGGAGCAGGCCCACAGCGACTACCGCATTGCGCAAAGCAACCCGAATGTCGGTCGCTACGCGCCGCTGGAACTAAAGCAAGCCGGTGATGCCCTGGCACAAGCGGATGCATTGGCCACTGAGCGTGCCAGCAGCGAAAAAATCGACCAGTTGGCCTACCTCGCCCGGCAGAAAATTGCCCTGACTGAAGAAGTCGCCAAGCAGAAAATGGCCGAAACTGATGTGCGCAACGCCGGCCAGGAGCGTAACCAGGTTCGACTGGACCAGCGCACCAACGAAGCCAACGCCGCCAATATCCGCGCCGAGCAGGCCAGACAGGTGGCTTTGCTGGCGATCAATGACGCAGCTCAGTCCCAGGCTGACACCGACCGCGCCAGGCAGCAAACCCAGGCGGCCCAGATGGATGCCGCCAATGCCCAGCAGCGCGCCACCCAACTCGAGGCGCAACTGGGCGAACTGTCTGCCAAAAAGACCGCGCGTGGCATGGTCATCACGCTCGGCGATGTGCTGTTTGGCACAGACTTGTCGCGCCTGACCAGCGACGGTGAGGCATCGGCAAAAAAGCTCGCCAAAATTCTTGAACTCAATCCGCAGCGCACCGTGCTGATTGAAGGCTTTGCCGACAGCACCGGCACCGCCGAGTACAACCAGCAACTGTCGGTGCGCCGCGCCATGGCGGTGCAAACTGCCCTGCAAACGCTCGGTGTCGGGCGCGAGCGGGTGGTGATTCGTGGCTACGGTGAGTCTTATCCGGTGGCCGCCAACGACAGCGCGCAAAACCGGCAGATGAACCGCCGGGTGGAAATCGTCCTGTCCGACGAAGCCGGCCGGACCATCGCCCGCTAACTGCACCAGCGGTTTGCAACAACGCATTGCGCTTGCCAGCGCGGCCGAACTGCTGAAGTTTTTTTGCTTGGCACCTAAGCCGGCCGAGCCGGAATCGATGAGCCTTCGTCGCGAGGGCGCGCCTCC
>DAOSLL010000240.1:0-6135 GCA_035368905.1 Rhodoferax sp. | reverse complement strand
ACCGCCGGAATGGCCACCAGCAGACCGGCGGCGGTCATGATGAGCGACTCGCCCACCGGGCCGGAAATCTTGTCAATGGTGACCTGACCGGCGCTGGCAATGCCAATCAGCGCATGGTAGATGCCCCAGACCGTGCCGAGCAAGCCAACAAAGGGGGCGGTGGCCCCGACAGTGGCCAGCAAGACCTGGCCGTGTTGCAGCTTGCCCAGGGCTGCGTGCAGGGCATTGCGCAATACGCGGGTCAATTGCTGGGTTTTGCCGCTGGCTTGGGCGAGGCTTGATCCTGCTTCAATATTTGTAGCTAGAACCATGGGCAGCACTAGCGCTTCGCGGTCAAAAGACTGCAATTTTTGGGTTGCTTCGGCGATGCTTGAAGATTGCCAGAAGGCGGCGATGCAGCGCGCCACGTCGCGGCTGGCGCGCTGCATCAGCCATGTTTTCCAGAGAATCACCACCCAACTGGCAACCGACATGGCCAGCAGCAGCAGGGCCACCGCCCGCGCCAGCATGTCGCCCTGCCAGAAGAACTGAGCCAGGCTCATTTCAGGTGGAGCACATCGGCCATGTCAAACAGCCCGGTTGCCTGTTGATGCAAAAACCGCACCGCGCGCAGACTGCCCTGCGCGTAGGTGACCCGGCTCGATGACTTGTGACTGATTTCAATGCGCTCGCCGGTACCGGCAAACAGCACGGTGTGATCACCAACAATGTCGCCGCCCCGAATGGTGGCAAAACCGATGCTGGACGGGTCACGTTCGCCGGTGATGCCGTGGCGGTCATAGACCGCGCAGTCATTGAGGTTGCGCCCCAGGGCAGAGGCAATCACTTCGCCCATTTTCAGTGCCGTGCCCGACGGTGCATCGACCTTGTGGCGGTGGTGCGCCTCAATGATCTCGATGTCGTAACCAGTGGCCAGCGCCTGGGCTGCCAGTTCAAGCAGCTTGAGCGTGACGTTGACACCGACACTCATGTTGGGTGCCATGACTATGGCGATGTCGTTGGCGATAGTGGCGATTTCAGCTTTTTCAGCGTCGCTAAAGCCAGTGGTGCCGATCACCGCCTTGACACCGAGTTGCCGGCAAACCCGCAAATGCGCCAGCGTCCCTTGCGGGCGGGTGAAGTCAATCAGAACCTGCGAATTTTGCAGCCCGGCAACCATATCAGCGGTGATGGCAACGCCGCTGTTGCGCCCCAAAAAGGCCGCCGGGTCTTGCCCCATGGCGGCATTGCCAGCCAGTTCGAGCGCGCCGCCGAGCTGGCAATCGTCGGCATTCCAGACGGCTTCGATCAGCATGCGCCCCATGCGACCAGTGGCACCGGCCACGCAGATACGGTGAAGGTTTGACATGATCTTCTCCCTCACTGCCTTAGCGGGCAGCGGGGTCTTCAAGGGGTGGGTAACTGTCGCGCAACGGTGGCAGCGCTTTGGGCGCGGCCACCGCAGGCGGCACGGGCGTGGCTTGGAGACTGGCTTCGGGCGCTTCGAGCAGCGGAACTTTGCCCGCCTTGCGACCGGAATCAAGCGATGCAACAAATTCTGCCTCGGTCGGAAGCACATCTGCCTCAACGCGCAACAGGGCATCACCCTTGAAAAAAATCGTGACGCGTCGCGCCTGGGCTTGGACACCCTGGCGCTTGATGGTGAACACGTAGTCCCAGCGGTCGGCATGGAAAATCGGGGTCAGCAGCGGTGTCCCCAGAATGTCGCGCACCTGGCTGCGGCTCATGCCTTCCTTGAGCGCAGCGGCCTGTTCGCGTGAGACGAAATTACCTTGCACGATATCGATCTTGTAAGGTGTCACGACATTGGCCAGACGGGTACTGGCGCTGTTAAAGCTGCCGCACGCACCCAAGGTGAGCGCAACAGTAAACAACGAACCCAACCAGACGCAACGAACAGGAGTTTCAGACATGGGACAAACCGGCAACGATATGATCAGAGCATTGTACTGGCAGCATTTCACAGCGTGACCGAAGGGTTCACGCCAACACTGGTAACCGGAAAACATGCATGACCAAGATTGATGAACTGAAAAGCACTGGACTGAAGGTGACACTGCCAAGGCTGAAGATTCTGGAACTCTTTCAGAAAGGTGCTCAGCGGCACATGACGGCCGAAGATGTCTATCGGGTTCTTCTGGAAGATCATGCCGATGTCGGTCTGGCCACGGTCTACCGCGTGCTGGCTCAGTTTGAGCATGCCGATATCCTGACGCGAAGCCACTTCGAGAGCGGCAAGGCGGTCTATGAACTCAACGAAGGGCAGCACCATGACCATCTGGTGTGCCTGGACTGTGGCCGGGTCGAAGAGTTTTATGACGCAGCAATTGAACGTCGGCAGAACGCTGTTGCGCTGGAAAAAGGTTTTGTGATTTCAGAGCACGCGCTCAGCCTGTACGCCCATTGCACCCGCGCCACTTGCCAACACCGACCGTGATTGGCCTTAAGGGGTCAAGCAAAAATAACTTCAACAGTTCGGCCGAACTGACAGGCGCAATGCGGTGTTGCAAACCGCTTGTGCAGGTTAACCGGCCTGGTCCATTGCCTTGCGGTGGCGTTCGACGAATTCCTTGTAGGTATCGACACCGCGAATTTGCAGGATGGTGTTGCGCACTGCAGCTTCTACCAGTACGGAAATGTTACGACCTGCAACCACCTGGATCACGACTTTGCGCACCGGTACATCGAGCACGTGCTGCGTCAGGGGTTCATAGGGAATACGCTCGTAGTCGCGCTCCATGGTGTCACGTCGCACCAGATGCACGATCAGTTGCAGACGCTTGCGGCGCCTGACGGCGGTCTCTCCAAATATGCAACGGATATCGAGCAGTCCGATGCCGCGCACCTCCAGCAGGTTCTGCAGCAACTCAGGGCAACGGCCTTCAATGGTGTCTTGGTTGATGCGGTAGAGATCAACCGCATCATCGGCCACCAGACCATTGCCACGCGAAATCAGTTCCAGCCCAAGTTCACTTTTGCCCAGTCCGGACTCTCCGGTAATCATCACGCCCAAACCAAGAATGTCCATGAAGACGCCGTGCATGGTGGAGCGATCAGCAAAATGCTTGGAGAAATAGGCACGCAGCACGTCAATCACGAAGGCCGAAGAATTCGCTGTTGAAAACATGGGAAGCTGGGCGCGTTCGCACATGGACATGAGTGCCTGTGGCGCAACCTGCCGGTCAGCCAAAATCAACACGGGGGGCTCCAGGGTGACGATTCGGGCAATCCGCCGCGAGCAATCTTCGGCGGTAGCGTTGGTCAGGTAGGCCACTTCGCGTTCGCCCAGAATCTGCACCCGATAGGGGTGGATGTAGTTCAGGTAACCCACCAGATCGGCACCTGAGCGGGCAGCGCGCACGGCCACCTCGTCAAAACGCCGCTCGGAGGCACCTAGACCGGCCACCCATTCCCAGCGCAGACTGCCCCGGAAGGCTTCGAACAGCACATCTGCGCTGATAAAGGTGGGCTTCAAGTAGACGACTCCGGCAAAAAAAGTCTGATCAGCGGCAAATCAAAGCGACTGAACTGAAGTCCAGTCAGAAATCAGGCGATGCAACGCGGCGGCACTGGGACTGGTCACCAGCTTTTCCCGCAAGTTGGTATCGCTGAGCATTTCGGCGATTTCGGAGAGAATTTCCAGGTGCTTTTGCGTCGCGGCTTCGGGCACCAGCAAAAAAATCATGATGCCAACAGCCAGGTCGTCAGGAGCCTCAAAGCCGATCGGCTTGGCCAACTGGAACACCGCTGCCATTGGCGCCTTGAGGCCCTTGATGCGACCATGCGGAATCGCGACACCATGCCCCAGGCCGGTGGAACCGAGCCGCTCGCGCGAGAACAGGCTGTCAGTCACCAGGGCACGGCTAAGACCATGCAAGTTTTCAAACAGCAGGCCGGCTTCTTCAAAAGCCCGTTTTTTGCTTGACACGTCGACTTGGACAAGTACTTGCGCAGCAGTAAGGATGGATGCGAGTCGATTCATGATTTGTTGCGAATTATGCACCGTGAAATTCGGGCGCAAAAAAAGCCGCACGCACCAGCGGGCGGCTTCGTGAAGTTCAAATTACATCAGACGTTTCGGTGCGTGGTGATGGTGCGACTGCAAACGGCCCTTGTGACGAACCACCTGCCGGTCAAGCTTGTCCACCAACTCGTCCACTGCAGCATACAGATCGGCATGGGCGCTTTCGGCAAACAACTCGATACCCTTGAGATGGATATTGCATTCTGCCTTCTGTCTGCGTTCCTTTTCTTTGAGATTCTCCAGCGTTAGCAGTACTTTGACATCCATCACCTGATCGAAATGGCGCGTTATCCGATCCAATTTGGTCGTGACATAACTGCGCAAAGCCTGGGTAACCTCCAAGTGGTGACCGCTGATTGTCAAGTTCATAAAAAGCCTCCTAGAGCTCTTGGTTGTAAAGATTGCCAACACCGCGCTGACAACCTGAAAACAAGATTGACTGCCGCTGGAACTATGCGCCGCCGATGGCATTATTGCAACGATTTTTTTTGTACCGCAGCGTTTGCGGACATCATCCGGCCCCGCCCGGTGGTCTGCGCGGGCAATGCCATAATCAAGCAGTTTTACTTATCGAAATCGATCCCCTTTTGGAAACTTGCCCCAGCAGGCAGTTTTCCGGCCCCAAATTGCAGCAGGGTACGGCAGGCTGCCTGATCGCCTTGAGCCACCTGATGCGATGTTTGTTTTGGGAGTAAGCCATGCTCAATATTTTTACCCTCGCCAACGGACGACTGATTCAGGAAGAGATCGAGTCGCTCGAAGAGTTGTCGCACTTTCAGCCGATCTGGGTTGACCTGGAGTCACCGACGCCCGAAGAAAAGCGCTGGATCAAGCAGTATTTTGGCTTGTCGATCCCGGAAGACGCGATGGACGAAGACATTGAAGAGTCTGCCCGCTTCTACAAGGAAGACAACGGTGAATTGCACATCCGCAGCGACTTTTTGGTAGCCGACGACGATGACCCGCATACAGTTCGAGTGGCCTTCATCTTGAATCTGGTGAATGCCAACCTGAAAAGCCTGGGCATTCTTTTTTCCATCCATGACGAAGACGTGCCGGTATTTCGACTGCTGCGCATGCGGGCACGCCGGGCACCAGGCCTGATCGAAGATGCCAAGGAGGTGCTGCTCAAGCTGTTTGATGCCGATGCCGAATACTCGGCCGATACGCTCGAAGAAATTTACGATGAACTTGAAAAAGCCAGCGCCAAAGTGCTCTCGGGCGATGTGACCGATTCCATGGCGGGCGAAGTGCTGGGGGCGATTGCCCGGCATGAAGACATGAATGGGCGGATTCGCCGCAACGTCATGGACACCCGTCGCGCAGTCAGTTTCATGATGCGCAGCAAAATACTCAGCGGGGAACAATTTGAAGAGGCGCGTCTGATTTTGCGCGACATCGACTCGCTGGACTCGCACACGGCGTTCTTGTTTGACAAGATCAACTTTCTGATGGACGCAACCGTCGGTTTCATCAACATCAACCAGAACAAGATCATCAAGATCTTTTCGGTGGCCAGCGTGGCGTTGCTGCCACCCACGCTGATCGCCAGCATTTACGGCATGAACTTCAAATTCATGCCTGAACTGGACTGGAAGGCTGGTTACCCGCTGGCGCTGGGTCTGATGCTGGCCAGCGCGCTGGTGCCCATGTGGTACTTCAGAAAACGCGGCTGGCTCAAGTAAAAAGTGGCTCCGGCCCTTGCCCAGTAAGCGCTAGCAGCTATTATTTTGATAACAGCCGAATAAACTGGCTGACGATAGACAGTGCATACGGGCTGGCAACCTGGTTGACAAAGGCTGAAAAATCAACGTGTGCCTGGTCATCGGCCCGGTCAGAGATGGTGCGCACGGCGGCGAAAGGCAGGCCGTAATCGCGACAAACCTGCGCTACCGCAGCCCCTTCCATCTCAATGGCAAGTGGCAGAAAACCCGCCGCCTGCAGGTCAGCCAGCACACTTGCGGCATCCTCGGCTTTCGACACAAACCGGTCGCCGCTGGCAATCAAGCCACTGTGCACCCTGGCTGAATCTATCAAGACTTGATGATGAAAATGGGCACCAGCCCCCGCCACACCTGCCTCAGTAGCTTCCAATAGCATAGCAGTCATGG
>DAOSLL010000239.1:0-6174 GCA_035368905.1 Rhodoferax sp. | reverse complement strand
TGCCTGCATCGCCCGCTTTACCGCCGTTGGCAGTGTCACCGACCGCATTGCTGACAATGCCTGTTGTCCGTTCGCCGCCCTGACGATCAATGGTGATGGAGCCCGCGCTGACCTTGACAGTGCCAGCCTCGCCAACGGAGAAGGTACTGGAGGAAATTTGTCCACCATTGACAATGGAAAGCGCACCGTTGGTCATGATGTCGATACTGCCAGCATCGCCCGTCTTTCCGCCATTGTCAGCGTTGCCATTCGCATTGCTGGAAATGCCGGCTCCGTTGCCCTGACCATCAATGGCGATAGAGCCAGCGCTGACCTTGACGTTGCCAGCATTGCCAAAGGAGTAGGTACTGGAAGATACTGTGCCGCCATTGAAGATGGAAAGCGCACCGCTGACGGTGATGTCTAGACTGCCAGCATCGCCCGTTTTGCCGCCATTGGCGGCATCGCTTATAGCCTGGTTGTGGATGCCTGTGAACCACTCGCTTCCCTGACCATCAACAACGATAGAGCCAGCGCTGACCTTGACCGCGCCAGCATTGCCAAAGGAGTAGGTACTGGAAGATATTTCGCTACCATTGACGATGGAAAGCGCGCCGCTGACAGTGATGTCGAGACTGCCTGCATCGCCCGTTTTACCGGCATTGGCAGCATTGCTGACCGCATTGCTGCCAATGCCTGTCCAGTTGATGCCCTGACCACCATCAATGGCGACAGAGTCAGCACTGATCTTGACCGCGCCAGCCTTGCCGGAGGAGAAAGTATTGGAAGTTATTTGTCCACTATTGACGATCGAAAGCGCCCCATGGACCATGATGTCGAGACGGCCAGCATCGCCCGTTTTTCCGTGGTTGACAGCATCGCCGAGTGCCTGACCGACAATGCCTGTCACCTTGCCCTGACCATCAATGGCGAGAGAGCCAGCGCTGACCTTGACCGCGCCACCATTGCCAGTGGATTCGGTAATGGAGGATATCAACGCACCATTGACGATGGACAGCGCACCGCTGGCCGTGATGTCGAGACTGCCAGCATCGCCCGCTTCACCGCCGTTCGCAGCGTTGCTGACTGCCTGGCTGGCAATGCCTGTCGGCTGGCCGCCCTGACCATCAACAGTTAGAGAGTTTGCCCTGATCAAGACCGTGCCAACCTTGCCGGAGGAGTCGGTACTGGAATATATTTGTCCACCATCGACGATGGAAATCGCACCGCTGGCCGTGATGTCGATGCTGCCAGCATCACCCGTTTTGGCGTCATTGGCAGCATTGCCGACGGTAAAGCTGGCGATGACTGCTCCCTTGCCCTGACCATCCATGGCGATAGCGCCAGCGCTGATTTTGACGGTACCAGCATTGCCAGAGGAAGCGGTGCTGGAGGCAATCTTGCTGCGATTCAAGATGGCAAGATTTCCCTCAACCATTGGCAAGGCGCCAGTGAATCCGATTTCCTGCTCTTTCTGGCCCAGCGTCACTACACGAATATCCCCGCCCTGTGTAGCAACTGTGCCGTTGTTGAGTTCAATGTCGCCGCCTGCGATGCTGATCGGGTGGAAGGATTTTGTCGCCAATATCGCACCATCCTTGACGGTGATGGCGGCCCGCGACGTTCCCAGAAACCCAAATGCTTCGGGTGCCGCACTCGACAAGGCACTGGTTCTTGACAAGTCAGCGTAGAACTTGTCGCCATTGACGAACTTGACGTAATCTGCAGTGCTGACATGAAACGCGCCGGGCATATCAATCGAGCCACCGGCACCAAACGCGACACCTGCCGGGTTGATAAAGAAAAAATTGGGCGCGCCACCAGCCGAAGTGAGCCTGAGTTGCCCATTGATCTGGGACACACTGCCGCCTGTGACCCGGCTGATGACGTTGCCAATCGATGGCGTGGCGGTGGCAAACGTCGCAGATTGCCCCGTGTCGATATTGAAGGTCGAGAAACTGTGGAAAAGGTTATTGCCGACAAGTGCCCCGAGCGATTGCGGAATCAAGAAGTTCCCCGCACCTGCGTTGGCTCCGGCAACGGTCTGGAGGGCACCGAGGCTGCCGTCTGTCGAGATGCCAGCACCTGCATAGCAGTCGGATGTGCCCACCATCACAGCCAATGTCGCACCCATGAGGTTGACGTATACCAAACGTCTTGCTGACTTGATCATGATGCTCCTTGCAGGTGCGGTCAATACAAACCAGACAACACTTTAACCAGATTTCGAGGGCGGTTGGTACATTCAAGCAGCGCATCAGGGTGATCACCCGACGAACCGATGTCGCGGGTCTTTCACGCACCACGTCAAAACCTGTCAAGGTATTACCTAGCTATCATAAATATAGCTGTAAGTGCAATCACCATAAGGGACAGAGAGGTTTTAGCGAAAAACCATCGCCTCAGTGACCGACCAGCGGGTCACCGGCGTGCGCGCTTGCCAAGACAGCAGAAATTTGCGCATCCTTGACCTGCCACAACTGGTTGACCCACTGCTGGCAGGTTTCGCGCAGGGCCACGTCGCTGCCCTGACCGCTTTGGGGCGCTGCCTGCGGCACTGGCAAAGTGCGGGCCAGCACCAGCACCCTGGGCACCCGCCCTTGCAAAAACTGCCAGAAGTTGGGCGTGCCAGCCGGATAGACCAGCGTGATGTCTAGCACCGCGCCAAACTTGTCGCCCATCGCATCAAGCGCCAGCGTGATGCCGCCGGCCTTGGGCTTGAGCAGATGGCGGTAGGGCGACTGCTGGCGCTGTTGTTTGGCTGGGGTGCAACGCGTGCCCTCCAGGAAATTCATCACGCTGGTGGGCACCAGGGCGTATTTTTCGCAGGCGGCACGGGTGGTGGCGGCATCTTTGCCACGCTCTTCGGGGTGTTGCTGCAGGTAGGCTTCGCTGCGTCGGCGCATGAAGGGAAACTCCAGCGCCCACCAGGCCAGGCCCATGATGGGCACCCAGATCAGTTCCTTTTTCAGAAAAAACTTGAGCAATGGAATGCGCCGGTTCAGCACATGCTGCAGCACCAGAATGTCAACCCAGGACTGGTGGTTGCAGACTACCAGATACCACTGGCGCGGGCTTAACGCGTCGATGCCGCTGACCTGCCAGTCCATCCGCTGGGTCAGACGCATCCAGCCGCTGTTGCCGGCAATCCAGGCTTCGGCGATGCGCAGCAGCAGCGGATCGATCAGCAGCCGCACGGCCTTGAAGGGCAGCAGCAACTTGACCAGCGACACCAGCAGCAACACCGGCACCCAAAAAAGAATGTTGAGCAACATCAGCGTGCAAGCGATGCATCCGACCAGCGGCGCGGGCAGAAATTCAAGCATGACAAAATCCGACGGTAAAAAGGCAACAAGACTGAACCAGTGCAGCATTTTGAACCAAGCTGGGCAACGTGCAAGCCACCGCCCAACGGTCAGACCATTCGGCAACCCGCAGGATCAACCCATGAGCAACCCGCTTTTTCCCCCTTTTGACCCGGACCAGGCGCTGCAAGTCGCGCTGATTGGCTATGGCAGCGCGGCCAAGGTGTTTCACGCCCCGCTGATTTCCGGTGTTGCCGGGCTGGCGCTGGCCTGCATCAGTTCAAGCCGCCCGGACGATGTGTTGCGCGACTGGCCACAGGTCCGGGTGGTGGCGGCACCGCAGCAGGCGTTTGAAGATGCGGCGATTGACCTGGTGGTGATCGCCACCCCCAACGACAGCCACTACCAGTTGGCGCTGGCTGCGCTGCAGGCGGGCAAACATGTGGTGGTGGACAAACCCTGTACCGTGACGCTGGCCGAAACCGAGCATCTGCTGGCGGTTGCGGCGCAACGGGGCAGGGTGCTGACGGTGTTTCAGAACCGGCGTTTCGATGCCGACTTTCTGGCCTTGCAACAGGTGCTTGCCAGTGGTGCGCTGGGCCGGGTGGTGCAGATGGCGTCGCACTTTGACCGTTACCGCCCAGTCGTGCCCAGGCGCTGGCGCGAACAAAACCAGCCTGGCTCGGGTCTGTGGGTCGATCTGGGCCCGCACCTGGTTGATCAGGCTCTGGTGCTGTGGGGCATGCCCGATGCAATCAGTCTGGACCTGGCCTGTCTGCGCGATGGCGCGCAGGTGAACGACTGGTTTCATGCGGTGCTGCGCTATGACAGCGCACATGCCGGTCTGCGGGTGATTCTGCACGCCAGCACGCTGGTGGCCGAGACTGGTCCGCGCTGGGCGGTGCATGGCACCCTGGGCAGTTTCACCAAATTCGGGCTTGATGGGCAAGAAGATGCGTTGAAAACCGGCCAGCGGCCACAGCTTGATGCCTTGGCCAATTGGGGTGTAGACCCGCTGCCGGGTCAGGTGCTGTGCATGGAAAGCATCGCGGGTGCGGCAGCGCCGGTGTCGGTGCGCCAGGTTGCGCCTCATCCGGCGGGCAACTATTTGAACTACTACGCCAATCTGCGCGACCATTTGCGCGGCCAGGCAGATTTGCTGGTGAGCCCGCAGCAGGTTCGCCAAGTGATGCTGGTGCTGACCCTGGGCGAGCAGAGTGCGTTGCAAGGGCGCGTGGTGCCAAGTGGCAACCCCGAGGGCTTAAGGTTGAGTCGCAGCGGTCGATAAAAGGTTGAGCCTGATCAGACCACTGCAAAACCTGCCATGAATATCTCCAATACCCCATCCGTTCAATCCGCCACCACGGCGGCGCAAGCACAGTCTGCTGATGCCGTCAACATGCTGGTGTTGAAAAAGGCACTCAACACCCAGGCTGCGGCGGCGATCACGCTGCTGCAAGCCCTACCGCAGCCGCCGCTGGCCAGCCAGGGTACGGTTGGCACCAGGCTCAATACCTTTGCCTGATCAGTACAAGCTTGATCAGGCTTGACAAGTCGGCTTTTTGCCGAGCCACGGCCCTTTTTGACCGGGCGCGATTCACGCCGTTGCTGCATCGCTGGTTCGGTTTCTGATTGAATCGCGGGCAGAGCCCCTTTTGTAGCAAGCGCCTGTTCATGGGCCGTTGGCGGTCCGACCTGGGTAGAAAAACACAAAGCCGTCGGTCCGGCAAGGCCTTGCCAAAGGCCGAAGAAACCCGCAAAACCTTACACTGCGGGCCTTTCCACCCCAAGAGCCTTGCATGATCGCCCCTGTTGACGTGTCTTTTTTTCCGCGAGCAGCCAAGCCCTTGAACGGCTATCGCAAATTTTGGGCGGCGCGTTTTGGCACCGCGGCATTTTTGCCAATGAGCCGCGCCGAAATGGACCTACTGGGCTGGGACAGTTGTGACATCGTGCTGGTAACCGGTGATGCGTATGTGGATCACCCGAGTTTTGGCATGGCAGTGATTGGCCGCATGCTCGAATCGCAAGGTTTTCGGGTCGGCATCATCGCCCAGCCGGACTGGCACAGCGCCGAGCCATTTCGGGCTTTGGGCAAACCCAATCTGTTCTGGGGTGTGACGGCGGGCAACATGGATTCGATGATCAACCGCTACACCGCAGAGCGCAAAATCCGCAGCGACGATGCCTACACGCCGGGTGACGTTGCTGGTCGGCGGCCCGACCGCGCGGCGATTGTCTACAGCCAGCGCTGCCGCGAGGCGTTCAAGGACGTGCCGGTTGTGCTCGGCGGCATTGAGGGCAGCCTGCGCCGCATCGCCCATTACGACTACTGGAGCGACAAGGTGCGCCGCAGCATCGTGGTGGATGCCAAGTGTGATCTGCTGCTGTACGGCAATGCCGAGCGGGCGATCGTTGAAATTGCGCACCGGCTGAGCCAGCGCGAGCCGATTGAGCAGATCACCGATGTGCGGGGCACGGCCTTTGTGCGCCGCTCTGACGATGCCAGTCGGCTTGGCTGGTTCGAGATCGATTCGACCGATGTGGATCAGCCCGGCCCGATTGAGTCTCACATCAATCCTTACCAGACCACCGCTGAGCAGGCAACCGGGCAAGGCAGCACTTGTGCCCGGCAAGACGATGCCGAGAGCGTCCAGTGTGCTACGGATGTAATAGCTGCCAGCGCATATTCGACGGGCTCTGGAGGGTTAAAAGGCTTGAAAGTTGCCGCCACAGGGCGCGACTGCGATCAGACTGGCGTCAGTGCTGAGTCGCCGCCCCAGCCTGCTGCCCAACCCTTGCAGTTCATGCCAAGCCCGGCCTTGCCGATGCGCATTGGCCGGCGGCTGCTGCCAGCGCGGGACCGGTCGGTGATTCGCTTGCCGAGCTT
>DAOSLL010000238.1:0-6189 GCA_035368905.1 Rhodoferax sp. | reverse complement strand
AGCCTGAAGCGGCATGGTTTATTGCCGAAAAATCACTTGTTTGAACACATTACAGGGTGACATGCGGGCCGAAGCGCTCCTGTGCCCGAGAGGAATTATTCATGTTTGGAGCATTTCGTCAGTATTTTTCTACTGACCTGGCTATTGACCTTGGCATTGCCAACACTCTGATTTATGTCCGTGACAAGGGTATCGTGCTTGATGAGCCCTCGGTGGTCGCGATCCGGCACGAAGGCGGTCCACAAGGCAAAAAGACGATTCAGGCGGTCGGCAAAGAAGCCAAGGCCATGCTGGGCAAGGTGCCAGGCAATATCGAGGCCATTCGCCCAATGAAAGATGGCGTGATCGCCGACTTTACCGTCACAGAACAAATGCTCAAGCAGTTCATCAAGATGGTGCACCCACGGTCAATCTTTCGGCCTAGCCCCCGCATCATCATCTGTGTACCCTGTGGTTCGACCCAGGTGGAGCGCCGCGCGATTCGCGAAAGTGCACTGGGTGCCGGTGCCAGTGATGTGTATTTGATCGAAGAGCCCATGGCCGCAGCCATCGGTGCAGGTTTGCCTGTCAGTGAAGCCAGTGGCTCAATGGTGGTAGACATTGGTGGCGGCACCACGGAGGTCGGTGTCATTTCTCTGGGAGGCATGGTTTACAAGGGTAGCGTGCGGGTGGGCGGTGACAAGTTTGACGAAGCCATCATTAACTATATTCGACGCAATTACGGCATGCTGATTGGTGAGCCCACCGCTGAAGCCATCAAGAAGAACATCGGCTCTGCCTTTCCGGGCAGCGAAGTGCGCGAGATGGAAGTTCGTGGCCGCAACCTGTCCGAAGGCGTGCCGCGCAGTTTCACCATTTCCAGCAACGAAATCCTGGAAGCGCTGACGGACCCGATCAACAACATTGTCTCGGCCGTCAAGAACGCACTGGAGCAAACCCCGCCCGAACTCGGTGCTGACATCGCCGACCGAGGCATGATGCTGACCGGCGGTGGCGCGCTGCTGCGTGACCTCGACCGCCTGCTGGCCGAAGAGACCGGCCTGCCGGTATTGGTGGCTGAAGACCCGCTGACTTGCGTGGTGCGTGGCTGTGGCATTGCGCTGGAGCAGATGGAGCTTATGGTCTCCATTTTTACCACCGAATAGGCGACTGGAGCAGCGATGCCTCTGGGTACGCTGGACGGAACTCCGCCACCGTTTTTCAGGCAGGGTCCGTCAGCACTTTCCAAACTGGTATTTTTCAGCTTACTGGCGATTTTGTTGGTGGTGTCGGACCTGCGCTTTAGCGTTGTCCGGCCAATCCGTTCAACCGTCGCAACCGTGCTGTACCCGATACAGTGGCTGATGATGCAACCGATCAGACTGATACAAAGCGGCGGCCAGTATTTTGAGTCACTGACAGCTTCGCAGGCCAAGGAAGCGGCAGCCCATTATCAACTCGGTCTGCAGTCGCAGCGTGCCTTGCAGGTGGAGCAACTCAGCCTTGAGAACAGCCGCCTGCGTGCCCTCCTCAACATGCGCGAGCGCCTCAATGCCCCGGCTCTGGCGGCTCAGGTCCTGTATGACGCAGCCGACCCCTACAGTCGAAAAGTGATCATCGACAAAGGCGCGCTGGCGGCTGTACAGGCCGGTGCACCAGTTGTTGACGAGACAGGTATTCTGGGGCAAATCACCCGGGTTTACCCACTGGTCAGCGAGGTGACATTGGTGACCGACCGCAACCAGGCCATTCCGGTCCTGAGCGTTCGCACTGGCGCACGCGGTCTGGCGTTTGGCGACTCGACGGTGCGCTCCGGCATGCTGGAGCTTCGGTTCATGGATGCCAACGTCGATATGCAGGTCGGGGACTTGCTGACCACCAGCGGTGTTGATGGTGTTTATCCACCAGGTCTTCCGGTGGCTCGCGTGGCCAAGGTTGAGCGTCGGGCGGACTCCGCCTTTGCACGCATCATTTGTGAACCGGTTTCGCAGGTTACCGGCAGCCTGCATGTGCTGGTGCTGCAAGCCATGACGGGGCAAATGCCAAGTCGTCCCGAACCGGCGCCAGCACTGTCGGCCAAAGGAGGCAAGCCATGATGATGCCGCGCGGCCAGCAGTTGCTGCTGCCGGCCAGGCCACTGTTCATCTGGGGCAGTCTTTTGACTGCGCTGGCGCTGGACATGCTGCAAAACATGGGCCTATGGGGTCGTGCCGCCTGGCTACCTGACTTGCTGGCGTTGGCTTTGCTCTTTTGGACCATCCATCAGCCGCAACGCATCGGCATGACGGCTGCGTTTGTGCTGGGGCTGGTCATGGATGTGCACCAAAGTTCCCTCCTGGGGCAACATGCACTGGCCTACACCGTACTGAGTTTTCTGGCAATTGGCATCCATCGGCGCCTGCTCTGGTTCAGTGTTCCGAGCCAGGCGGCGCAAGTGGTGCCGCTGTTTGCTGTCGCGCACGCACTGGAACTTTCTGTGCGCCTGTTGGCAGGTGATGAATTTCCTGGCTGGTCGATTATTCTGGCCCCGGTCTTTGAGGCCCTCTTGTGGCCAGTGGTCAGTGTGCTGTTGCTGGTGCCACAAAAGCGGGCCCCCAACCCCGATGCCAATCGACCGCTCTGACTCCCCATGACGGTCATCCGCAATGTTCAGGCTGAACTGTCGCGCTTTCGCCTGCGCGTGCTGGTGGCCAGCGTGGCCGTTGTGATCGGCTTTGCATTGGTCGCTGTGCGCTTGAGTTACCTGCAGGTGATCCGGCATGAGGACCTGCGCGCGCAAGCTGAAAACAACCGCACCGCCATTGTGCCGATTGTGCCCAACCGTGGGCTCATCCTGGACCGCAATGGCATTGTGCTGGCCACCAACTATTCGGCTTATACGCTGGAAGTGACCCCCTCCAAGGTGAGCAATCTGGAGCAGACCATCGATGAGCTGTCGCGGGTTCTTGACATCACGGCACGTGATCGCCGGCATTTCAAGAAGCTGCGGGAAGAAGCCAGAAACTTTGAATCACTACCGCTGCGCAGCCGCTTGAGTGACGCGGAAGTTGCCACCTTTGCCGCCCAGCGCTATCGCTTTCCCGGGGTCGATATCAAGGCCAGATTGTTTCGCAACTACCCTTACGGTGAATTGGCCAGCCATGTCATAGGCTACATCGGGCGTATCAACACAGCAGAAAAGGAAGCCCTTGACGAATCGGACGATCCGGCCAACTACCGTGGCACAGAGTACATCGGCAAGCTTGGCGTCGAGCAGAGCTTTGAAGCTCAATTGCACGGCATCACCGGTGTCGATGCAATGGAAACATCGGCTGGCGGGCGCGCCACACGACGGCTGGCAAGCCAGCCGTCCACACCGGGCAACACCATCAAACTGTCAATCGACATCAAGCTGCAAAAGCTGATTGAAGACATGTATGGCGATCGGCGCGGGGCATTGGTGGCGCTCGACCCCAAGTCTGGTGAAGTGCTGGCGTTTGTCAGCAAGCCCACTTTCGATCCCAATCTGTTTGTCGATGGCATCGACCAGGAAAATTGGCAATTGCTCAATGAGTCGATCGACAAGCCATTGCTCAACCGCGCGCTGCGCGGCACCTATCCGCCTGGCTCCACATTCAAACCCTTTATGGCCATGGCGGCGCTACAGACCAACACCCGTTCGGCCACCACCTTGATCAACGATCCTGGCTTTTACATGTTTGGTGGCCACCGTTTTGGCAGCCCGGAAAACGAGCGCGGCGGCATCATGGACATGCGCCGCGCCATTGTCGAGTCCAGCAACGCCTACTTTTATTCACTGGCCAACGAGTTGGGCGTGGACACCATGCACGATTTCATGAAACCGCTGGGCTTTGGCCAGATCACCGGGATTGACATCAACGGTGAAGTACGCGGTGTGTTGCCCAGCCAGGCCTGGAAGCGCAGCTATTTCAAGCGCCCGGAACAGCAAAAGTGGTACGCCGGTGAAACCATTTCACTAGGCATTGGACAAGGATATAACAGCTTTACCATGCTGCAGTTGGCCCAGGCTACCGCCACCATCGCCAATAATGGCATCAAGCACACCCCCCATCTGGTGATTGCCACGCAAGATGCCAGCACCCGTGTCAGCGTTCCTGTGGTGCCGCAGCCGGCTCAAAACCTGGGCTTCAAGCAAGCCAATGTTGACATCATCCGCCAGGCTATGGTGGGCGTAACCCAGCAGGGTACGTCAACCCGGGTGTTTGCCGGTGCCGGCTACCTGAGCGGCGGCAAGACTGGCACAGCGCAAGCAGTTTCCCTGGGCAAAAACGAAAGATATAACGCCGCGCGAATGGAGGAGCGCCACCGCGACCACGCTCTGTACATTGCCTTTGCGCCGGCCGATGACCCCAAGATTGCGCTGGCCGTGATTGTGGAAAATGCCGGCTTTGGCTCGGCTTCGGCGGCCCCGATTGCCCGGCGCACCTTTGACTACTGGCTGCTGGGTCAATACCCCAACCCGATTGACCTGGCCGCCGTGAGCAAGGGGCAGGCGAGCGCGCCAATTGGCAAGCCTGATCTGGCCGCCGACGTTGCCTGGCCTGTCGCTGCGGCAGCTTCCTCTGCATCCGCACCAGTTCCGACTGGCAGCGCATCAAAGACCAGCGCGGTGGCCAGCGCACGCACGCGCAGGTAGGGGGCGGTCACGACCACTTTGCGTGGATTGGTACAGCGCCGCGTCGGCACGCGCTGTCAGAGTTGGCCGATCACCGCCCGCCTGCATGGCCGAGATGCCACCAGACACGGTAACCGTCAGCACCTCCGCCTGGGTGCGGCGATCACGAATTCTCAAAGTTTTGGTTCGCATGCGGATCAACTCGGCAAGCTGGCTGCACTCATCCTTCGAGCTGTCGGGCATCAGCGCAGCAAATTCTTCACCGCCGTAACGCGCCGCGTCAACGTTTGGATAGGCCCGCAGCAGGGCAAACTTGTTCTTTCGCTAAGTCGTTGATTTACCGTCATTCCCGCGCAGGCGGGAATGACGAAGATGCCATAAGAACAAATTTACCCTGAGGCACGCAGGCAGCCCTTGAGCACCTCGCCGAGTGCCTGCAGTACCGGGTCTCCCATCACATGACCATGGGTGTCGTTGACTTTTTTGAAGTGGTCCAAGTCAAACATGATGAGCCAGTGCGAGCCACCCGCCGTGGGTTTGCGTTCCAGCAACTGCGCAAGTTTCAAATCAAACCCCTTGCGGTTGAGCACCTGGGTCCGGGCATCATGCTGCGACTCATCGCGTACCCGGGTTGACTCGATTTACAGGCGCGGTATTTCAAGCTGCTTGCTTGTCACCTCGGACGCCAGGGCCTGGGTCGAACTGCGCTTGCGGGCGCTGCTTTCAATCATCTGGGTGACGACGGGGTCACCAGCATGTCGCTGGCACCCAGCAGTCCGGCCACCAGCGTTTCAAGTTGCATGCCAAATTCGCCAGCCTGGCCACCGGCCGCAGAGGCCTTTTGGCTGAGCGGCTGCATGACCCGTTGCAACTCGCTGCCAATGCGTTGCATCGCGTTCGGGTCGACTTCGACCACATACAACTGGTACAGGTTGGACAGATCAGCATCGCCCAGCCGAGGTTGGGTCTTCAGGAGTTGGTCCATTGCCTGGTTGAGCTGGGCATTGATGCCCGCAGCGTACTCAAACCAGACCATGACGTCAGGGGATTGCAGGCCGCGTCGTGCTGACCCAGGCGCCCAAGTACGATGCGCAGCAACTCGGTACTTTTCTCCTTGGATAGGGAGTAGCGAAGCACTCTTTTCATGACAAAACTTGTATTGGGCAAATCATGCGGTACTAGCGCAAAAAGGCATCAGCGCCGGTTTTCAGAATCAGGGCGCTCACTACCAGCAGGAAAACCGCCCGCACAAAACCGGTGCCATGCCTGAGTGCCATGAGCGTTCCGAGCCAACTGCCCAACACATTGGCCAACGCCATGACAAAGACAAAATGCCACCAGATGTGACCCTTGCCGACAAACAGGGCCAGTGCCGAAACATTGGTGGCGGTATTGACCAGTTTGGCCGCAGCAGATGCGTTCAAAAAATCATACCCCAGCAAGCGCACAAACAAGAAAACCAGAAAACTGCCAGTTCCCGGACCAAAAAAACCGTCGTAAAACCCGATGCCCAGGCCAATGCCAGCACTGACCCACTGCTCTTGGACTCCGGCAAAGCGCGGTGCATGCCGATG
>DAOSLL010000237.1:0-6195 GCA_035368905.1 Rhodoferax sp. | reverse complement strand
CACACGGTGATTTTCCTGATTGGCGACTTCACCACCCTGATTGGTGACCCGTCCGGGCGCAACAGCACCCGGCCACCGTTGAGCCGCGAGCAGATCGAGGTCAATGCGCAGACCTATTACCGCCAGGCCTCGATGGTGCTGGACCCGAACAAGACCGAGATTCGCTACAACAGCGAGTGGGGCGACGCGCTTGGCGCGCGCGGCATGATCGGGTTGGCAGCGCGCTATACGGTGGCGCGGATGATGGAGCGCAACGACTTCCATGACCGGTTTCAATCCGGTACGCCTATCAGCGTGCATGAGTTCTTGTACCCCCTGATGCAGGGTTATGACTCGGTAGCTCTCAAGAGCGACCTGGAACTCGGCGGCACCGACCAGAAGTTCAACCTGCTGGTGGGGCGCCACCTGCAGGCCGAATATGGTCAGGAGCCGCAGTGCATTTTGACCATGCCGCTGCTCGAAGGGCTCGATGGCATCGAGAAGATGTCCAAGAGCAAGAACAACTACATCGGCATCAGCGAAGATGCCAACACCATGTTTGCCAAGTGTTTAAGCATCTCGGATGTGTTGATGTGGCGCTGGTACACGCTGCTTAGCTTTCAGTCTGAAGCGCAGATTGCCGCCCTCAAGGCCGAGGTGGATGGCGGTCGCAACCCGAAAGAGGCCAAGGTGGCCTTGGCCAAGGAAATCACGACACGCTTTCATTGCGCAGCAGCAGCAGATGCGGCCGAGCAGGACTTCATCAACCGCAGCAAAGGGGGCATTCCTGCCGAGATCGCCGATATTCGCCTGGCATTGGGGGCGGATGGGGCAGCGCTGGGCATTGGCGCGCTGCTCAAATCGGCCGGACTGGCGGCTTCGAGCGGCGAAGGCAATCGCCTGATTGATGGCGGCGGCGTGCGGGTGGACTCCGGCGTGGTCAGCGACAAGGGGCTCAAGCTGGGGGCGGGTACCTATGTGCTGCAAGTTGGCAAGCGCAAGTTCGCACGGGTCACGCTGGCCTGATCGCGATGTCGGCGCTCCTCCAGTGCGAAGGGTCATCATCCTGCGGTCCTCGGTTGACCGTCGGTTTGCATCTGCAATTTCTCATGAACATTGACGTTTTCAGCTTTGATGGGGCTCACCCATGGGGTGACAGCGCTGCACACCCGATCGGGCCAATGGCAACGCGCCTGGGGTCGATACGCCTTGATCGTCCGTCAGGACGACAGGCGCTCGGCAGCCCGCTGCGTCGTCGCGCCAACCCAGACGCGCCGCCAGCAACCCGGTCAAGCGGGTCCAACTCCGCAATCTAGCATGATGGCGTTATTACAGCGTGCCGCATTGGCGCGGGTTGACATTGCCGGCCAGACCGTTGGGCGCATCGGGGCCGGCTTGCTGGTGCTGTTGTGTGCGGAGCGTGGCGACACAGTCGCGCAAAGCGACAAGTTGCTGGAAAAAATCCTGAAATTGCGCATCTTCAATGATGCGGCTGGCAAGATGAACCACAGCCTGCAGGATATCGACGGTTTGGGCCGGGTGGGTGAACTGCTGGTGGTTAGCCAGTTCACGCTGGCGGCTGACACATCGGGCGGCAATCGGCCAGGCTTTAGTGGTGCCGCGCTGCCAGCAGATGGTTTGCACCTGTACAACCATTTTGTGGCGCAGGCCAGACTGCGCCACCCGGTGGTGCAAACGGGTGAGTTTGGGGCCGATATGCAGGTGCACCTGATCAATGATGGTCCGGTGACCATTCCACTGCGCGTCACATCAGGGTGCCGATAATCAAGTTCTATGTCTTTGGTTTTTGAACGTCCTTCTGCCTGGCAACGCCTGTCGCCCTGGTTCACCGGTTTTGACGGTCCGCTGGCGTTTGCGGTGTTTTTGCTGGCGTGCGCCGGTTTGATGGCGATGTATTCGTCGGGTTATGACCATGGCAGCCGTTTTGAAGACCATGGCCGCAACATGCTGATCGCCGGTTTCATCATGTTCACAGTGGCGCAAATACCGCCGCAGCGTCTGATGGCATTGGCCGTGCCGGTTTATGTGCTGGGGGTTGCCTTGCTGATTGCGGTAGCGGTCTTTGGCATTACCAAAAAAGGTGCTCGGCGCTGGCTGAATGTGGGGGTGATCATCCAACCCAGCGAAATCCTGAAAATTGCCATGCCGCTGATGCTGGCCTGGTGGTTTCAGAAGCGCGAGGGGCAGCTCCGGCCGCTCGATTTTTTGGTCGCTGGCGTGCTGCTGGCAGTGCCCGTTGGGCTGATCATCAAGCAGCCCGATCTGGGCACAGCGCTGCTGGTGCTGGCGGCTGGCCTATCGGTCATTTTTTTTGCCGGGCTGAGCTGGAAGCTGGTGGCTCCCCCGCTGTTGATCGGGCTGATTGGCATCACCCTGCTGGTGCTGTTTGAGCCCGAGTTGTGCGCCGATGGCGTGAACTGGCCCGGCCTGCGGGCCTATCAGCAGCAGCGTATCTGCACGCTGCTGGACCCGACCCGCGACCCGCTTGGCAAAGGCTTTCACATCATCCAGGGCATGATCGCCATTGGTTCCGGCGGCTTCTGGGGCAAGGGCTTCATGCAGGGCACACAAACCCATCTGGAATTCATCCCCGAGCGCACCACCGATTTTATTTTTGCCGCGTTTTCTGAAGAATTTGGCCTTTTTGGCAACCTGCTGCTGATTGTTGCCTTCATTTTTCTGGTGTTGCGTGCCCTCGCCATTGCGCTCGATGCCCCCACGGTTTTTTCGCGTTTGTTGGCAGCAGCCGTTGCCATGATTTTCTTTTGTTATGCCTTTGTGAACATGGGCATGGTCAGCGGCATTTTGCCGGTGGTGGGCGTGCCGCTGCCCTTTATCAGCTACGGCGGAACTGCCATGGTCACGCTCGGGCTCGGGCTGGGCATCCTGATGTCGATTGCCAAGTCCAAGCGGCTGGTGCAATCCTGAGACTTCGTGGTCGGTGACTTGGCCCTGACCAGTCAAATAGCCGACACAGCCTGGCCTCGCTGGGGTCGATTCCCGCTGTTCGATCCATCAATGCCCCAGGCTCCTAGAATCGGGCGCATGATTTCACGCGAACCCACCCTCGAACGCTTAGGCGTTGCCAAGTCCCTGTTGCTTACCCCTTTTGGTCTGGACGAATCTCACCTGGCGCGTGCGCTGGCCGAGATCAAGGCGCACAAGGTGGACGAGGCCGACCTGTATTTTCAGTACACCCGCAGCGAGGGCTGGAGTCTGGAAGAAGGCATTGTCAAGACCGGTTCGTTCTCGATTGACCAGGGTGTCGGTGTGCGCGCCGTCAGTGGTGAGAAAACCGCCTTTGCCTACTCTGACGATATTTCCGCAGCCTCGTTGCTTGATGCCGCCCGAACTGTACGGTCAATTTCGACTGTAGCCCAGACAGGACGTGCGCGGGTAGCTTCTAAAAAAATAGCATCTTCGCGGTCTCTTTACCCTGGTCTTGACCCGATTGCCAGCCTTGACAGCAGCACCAAGGTCGGCCTGCTGATGAAGGTGGAACAACTGGCGCGCAGCAAAGACCCGCGCGTCGCACAGGTGATGGCGGGCCTGGCGGCCGAATACGATGTGGTGATGGTGGCACGCGCCGACGGCACGCTGGCGGCGGATGTGCGCCCGCTGGTGCGCCTGAGCGTGACGGTGATTGCCGAGCAAAAAGGCCGCCGTGAAGTCGGCTCGGCCGGTGGCGGTGGCCGCTTTGGTTTTGCCTATTTTGACGACGCGCTGATTGGCCAGTATGTCGATGAGGCGGTGAACGCTGCGCTGACCAATCTGGACGCACGGCCCGCCCCCGCTGGTGAAATGACGGTGGTCCTGGGCCCAGGGTGGCCCGGCATCTTGCTGCACGAAGCCATTGGCCACGGGCTCGAGGGTGACTTCAACCGCAAGGGGTCCAGCGCCTTCAGTGGCCGTGTCGGACAGCGGGTGGCGGCCAAGGGTGTCACGGTGCTCGACGACGGCACCATTTCAGACCGGCGCGGCTCGCTCAATGTCGATGACGAGGGCAACCCGAGTGGGCGCAATGTGCTGATTGAAGACGGCATTCTGAAGGGCTACATCCAGGACGCGATGAACGCCCGCCTGATGGGGGTGGCACCGACTGGCAATGGCCGACGCGAGAGCTATGCCCATGTGCCGATTCCGCGCATGACTAACACCTACATGCTGGGTGGCGACAAGTCGTCTGAAGAAATCGTCGCCAGCATCAAAAAAGGCCTTTACGCCACCAATTTTGGCGGTGGCCAGGTTGATATCACATCCGGCAAATTTGTGTTTTCCGCCAGCCAGGCCTACTGGGTGGAAAACGGCAAGATTTTGTACCCGGTCAAGGGTGCCACGCTGGTCGGCAGTGGTCCCGAATGCCTGAAGCGCGTCAGCATGATTGGCAACGACATGAAACTCGACAGTGGCGTTGGCACCTGCGGCAAGGAAGGCCAGAGTGTGCCGGTAGGGGTCGGCCAGCCGACACTGCGCATTGACGGGCTCACCGTTGGGGGTACGGCCTAATTGAGTCCATTTTGGTGCGGCGCGCGTGACACCGTGCCAATGCTGGTGGGCGCAGCGCCTTTTGGGGTGATTTTTGGCACATTGGCGATTGCTGGTGGTATTCCGGTGTGGGCCACGCTGGCGCTGTCTGCCGTGGTGTTTGCCGGTTCCAGCCAGTTCATTGCGGTCAGCCTGATCAGTGGCGGTGCCGCTTTGCCGGTGCTGTGGCTGACCACCTTTGTGGTCAATCTGCGCCATGCCTTGTACAGCGCTACGCTGCTGCCCTACGCCCGGCACTTGCCCGCCCGCTGGCGCTGGCCGTTGGCGTTCTGGCTCACTGATGAAACCTTTGCTGTGGTGGAAAACCAGTTGCGCCACCATGTGGGCGAGCGCAATGGTGCCTGGTACTGGCTGGGTTCATCACTGGCCATGTACCTCAATTGGCAGGTCTGGACCGTCACAGGCGTGCTGGTCGGGCAAAGCGTGCCAGGTTTGGCCACCTTGGGGCTTGATTTTGCGATGGTTGCCACCTTTGCAGCCATCGTGGCACCGCAATTGCGGGATCGCCCGGTGCTGCTGGCTGCGCTGGCGGCGGGCGGCATCGCTTTGCTGGCACGCGATCTGCCCTACAAACTGGGTCTGATGCTGGCAGCTAGCCTGGGTGTCATCGCCGGGGTGGTGGCCGAGCGCCGAATCAGACAGGGGAGGGCGGGGTGAACGGTGATCTTGTGCTTGCCCTTGCTGGCATGGTAGTGGTGACCTATGGCATTCGCCTGAGCTTTCTGGTGTTCGGACACCGCTTGAGCTTTCCGCCCTGGCTCGAAAGTGCGCTGCGCTATGTGCCAGCGGCAGTGCTTACCGCACTCATCGTGCCGATGGCGCTGGCACCGCAAGGCAGCATCGACCTGTCGCTGGGCAATGCGTACTTGCCGGGGACCGTGGTGGCAGCAGGCATTGCATTCATTACCCGGCACACTCTGGGAGCGATCTTGGGGGGGTTTGTGGTTTATGGGCTTTGGCGCTGGTTGATTTGACCCGGCTCCAACCAATCCCCGGGCTGTGCTGTGCCGCCGGGCGCAAAAAGGCGGCTGACAGCCCTACGTGGCAACTGGTCATTTCCATTGGCTGTGATGAGGACATGCCATTGCCTGAAATTCCCTGCTACTCAAAACTTTCAAAATTGATAGCTCACTACGCTTGTCTGACAAGGGATGTGGGCCAATTAGTGCTTAAAAAACACCGTCAAAACAGCTTCGCCGTTTGCGTGTCATCTGAGATTGCAGGGTTACTGGACAGCGACAAGTTTCCCCTGCCTTTTCACCCTGCCATCAGTTACTCAAAAGGGGGCGGATCATGAGGGCGACAGGTGTTCATGATTTTCGTCAAGTCAGGGGCACAAGCGGCAACCGCAACAAACCCAGACTCCTCGGGTCGACACCCTCAGTCGCGTTGCCAGCGGTTCAATCGGGTGAGTAGCGCTGTCACCCAATCGGTGAACCTCATCGAAGCAAAAGAAAGCGATGCTCATAACTCAAGCGCCTGATGAGCACAGCGACCATGAAAGGTTGCAGTTGGCATCAGAAGTGTTGCGCAACGGCACTTCGCAGCAGCTTGTTGCCCAAATCGACCTGAAGGTAGCCGGGTTTGCGTTTCTCGTCCACCCGGTTTGCTGTGCGTCCCGTTTACGACCGACCAAATCCGAACACTGCT
>DAOSLL010000236.1:0-6197 GCA_035368905.1 Rhodoferax sp. | reverse complement strand
CGCTGAGCTGATCTCCAGCAAATTGCGCTCATCGAACAAACCCCTCTGCACCGCAGCGCGTCGCTACTGTGATGAGTTTGATTCAGAGCGCCAAACTCAACGGGCATGACCCGTATGCCTATATCAAGGATGTGCTGACTCGTCTGCCTACGCAGAAAAACAGTCAGATTGAACAATTGCCGCCCCATCGCTGGCAGTCTCAAAACCGTAACTGCGCCACGCTTTGCCATCTCGGCACTACTGGTGTCAATACGTGATGGGCATCCGCTTACCTGCTTTCTTGCAAACAATCCAACACAGTAATGCCACAAAAATTTCCCGAACCCAATCACTCAAGCGTGCCGTGCCAACGCGTGCCCCTTAATTCACTATGGGTAAACGCCCCGCCCCTTGGGGCGGTACTTGTCCCCGGTTTTTTGGAAAATACAGTGTCCGTAGGGCACTGTACAAACGAAGTCGAGCCGCGAAGCGTGCGAGACGTAGTGGGACTTTTACCCCGCCCCTTGGGGCGGGAGTTTTGATTGTCTGCGTTGGGTGCGCAAGCGGCGGCACGACACAGCGCTGTCAGCGATGTCAAATTCCGGCTGAATGCTCAAGCTGCAGGCCCAGTCCACTGGCCCGTTGTGACGGCCGCGCTATCGCCTTTTGCAGCAAACCCGCCTGCCCCTCAAGCAGGGTAAAGCGCTCGCGCGCGCGGGTGATGCCGGTGTAAACCAGTTCACGCGTCAAGACCTTGGCACCGCCTGGCGGCAGCACCAACGCGGTATGCAAGAACTCGGAGCCCTGCGATTTGTGAACCGTCATGGCAAAAGCCGTTTCGACCTGGGCCAGGCGACTCACACCAACCGAGCGCAAGCTGTCGCCGTCCAGGAAAAACACCCGCAGTGCGGTGCTGCCCCGGATGCCGGGCAGCGCTACGCCGACATCGCCATTGAAAACCCCAAGTTCCGGGTCATTGCGGGTGACCATCACCGGACGACCCGCAAACCATTCACCCTGTGCCTTCAACAGGCCAGCGCCTGCCAGCGCTTGCTGCACCGCCTGGTTCAAGCTGCGGGTGCCCCAATCCCCGTCATGGACCGCGCACAGCAGACGAAAGCGATCAAAAGCCACCAGCACGCCCTTGACCCAGGCGGCATGACTGCTGACATCTTGCCAAGCCTGTGCCGGACGTTCGCTGATCAGTCGCAGGTAGTCCGCAAAGCAGGCGCTGGCACCAGGGCGACCGTGGACGGCCAAGTTCAAAACCGTTTCGACACTCGGGTGATAGGTGGCCTGCAGCACGGCTGTCTGGTCTTCTGTGATGAGCGACTGGGCCCGCTCGCCGTTCCCGCCATTGACCGCCAGCGCCAGTTGTCCGATCAATCCGCCAAAGCGGCGACTTTGGCGCAGCATGACGGTTTGCTGCGCCAATGCCATGGTGTGAGAGCCGCAGGCGAGAAACTCAGGCGCCAGCGTTTGCCCGGCCACCACCAGCGCATAACGGGCCGTCTCCTGGTCGTAGTCACCCAGCGCGGCATCGCGACACAAGTCGCCCAGCACGGCACCGGCCTCCACCGAGGCCAACTGGTCCTTGTCGCCCAGCAGAATCAGCCGGGCACCCGCTGGCATGGCTTGCAGCAGGGCCGACATCATCTCCAGGTGGATCATGGAGGCCTCGTCAACGATCAGGATGTCCACATCAAGCAGATGGCTGGCATTGAAGCGCAACTGCCGGGTGTCAGGGCGAGCGCCCAACAGCGCGTGCAGGGTTCTGGCTGCGCCAATGCGTTTGGTCAATGTAGCCAGATCAAGCTGGTCGCCCAGGCGCATGTTTAGCTCCTGCAAGGACGCATCAATCGACTGGCGCAGTCTGGCCGCAGCCTTGCCAGTTGGTGCCGCCAGCGCGACGCGCAGACGCTGGGGCTCCTTGTCCATGGCAAACAGCAGGGCCAGCAAACGGGCCGCCGTGTAGGTTTTGCCAGTGCCAGGGCCACCGGTGATGACGGTGAGGCTGGCGCGCAAGGCCACTGCACAGGCCAGCTTTTGCCAGTCCACCTGGTTGGCAACCGGCGCATCGCTGGCCGCTGGGTCGAACAAGCTGTCGAGCCAGCTGCGCGCCAGGCCTTCATCCACTTGTTGGCTTGCCCCGGTGCGGTGCAGAACCTCGGCAGCCACCTGGCGCTCATGCAGCCAGTAACGCCGCAAATACAGCAAGGGCTCGGTCTCGGTGCCGCCCAGAACCAGCGGTTGACCCCGATCAGGTTGGTCTTGTGTTGCATCCGCGCAGGGCGACAGGGTGGCCGTGCGCACCAGGGAACTGGCCCGCAGGGCGGCCAGCCAGTCGGCCAGACTGGCTGGCAGGGTTTGCCAAAGGGCGTTCAGCGCGTCCTGGGCGACTGCTGGCCAGGCCAGTACCTCATCGGGCGCTGCCACCAGCCGCCGCAGTGGCAGGCAGGTGTGCCCGCGCCCCTCCATTTGCGCCAGCACGGCGCTACTTACCAGCAACACCGGCGATGCGTCAGGGTCAAGCTCGCGCATGAAGCTGGCCAGCGCGCTGTCGAGGCGGCGCAGCCAGCCCAGGTCGGCCCAACTGTGCAGAATGACCAACGGATCGGCCAGCAGTTCAGGTGTGCTGTCGGGCTCGACGATCAAGGCGGAATCAATCATGATGGTGTGGCTTTGGTCATGGGTCAGCAGTGAAGGGATGTTTTTTGTTATTGTTTTGATAGCTGCTTACGCTTATATGACAAGGGCTAGAGGGCTATTTGGCTTAAAAGATTGATTGGCCGTTCTGGTGCTGTTCATGGGGCGCTGACCCAGTTTTCAACCATCAGACCGGGGTAGTCTTTGAAATCGGCCTCGTTGTTGGTGACCAGCGTCAGCCCTGCGCTCACTGCATGGGCGGCGATGAGCTGGTCCATGGTGTCGCGGCGCCGGTCACGCACCGCTGCGGCCACCACGCCGTAGCTTTCGGCGGCGCTTGACTCAAAAGCCACGACCGGCACTCGCAGTGTCAGGCGCGCAAGCGATTTGGCTGCCACATCACGTTCGGCACCAACAAAGCGGTCAACACCGTGGCAAAGCTCAGCGTAGGTCACCACCGACATGCCAACTTGCCCCAAAGCAGCGGTCTTGAAGCGCTGCACCACTTGCGGTGGATGGGCATCGAGCAGGTAAACGCAGAAATTGGTGTCGAGCAGGTAGCGCATGATTAATGTAGAGCTAACCGGCGAGACAAAGCGGAGCTTGGGGTCGTCCAGGGACCGCAGGGAGCGAGGTTGAGCGCCATGTTAGAGCCTCGGCGTATCACAGGACGACAGGCTTCTCGGCAAACGCCTTGCCCCATACAAGCAACTGGTAGGTGCGGCAACTCGGGACGAAATATGGGTCATTTTCGATCAGCTCAACAGCACGCTCTTTGGAGGGAACCTCTAAAACCCAGAGCCCTCCGACAAAAGCACCGCCTGGAACCTCTCGGCAGCCACCCGCGATGAGGATTTCAGACTCATGTTTTTTGAGATATTCGAAATGCAAATTTTGTCGCTCCTTTCGAATTTCCATCATGTCAGGTGTGTCTGAAAAGAAGGTGATCCAGCGCATGAAATCTCCGTAAGTAAGTCTGGGGTTGGAAAGGTTCTAACGTGAAATAGCTTTCATGTCCGGGGGGGGGTGCAGAGTCCATGAAAGTCAAGCCGGCACCCTCTCGCCGGGCGCGCTTGGGGTGGCATTGGGTGCGTTATTGGCTCTGTCCAAGCCAACACACCCCCAGTCGCGCTCACGTTGTTCATGAAACTCACGGCCCTCGGCCATGAAGCTTTTTGGGAAGGCAGCAAAAATCTCGGTCAGGTCGCCAATGGTTTCCTGCACCACCGGGCGCAGCACCAGCGTGTTGCCGACACGCTCGATTTCTACGTCCTGCGCGCCATCGGCAAAGGCCAGCTCTTTGGGGATGCGCACGGCCAGCGAATTGCCGCTTTTGAAAACCCGGGTCAACATGAAGTTTTCTCCTTGAAAAATCGAAGTATATACAGGCTATACAAGTATTCAAAGCGCTACCGGACCGCTCTTCAATTGGTCGGTCAGCAATGGCTCAGCAACGCTTGGCCGGGCATTCATTTTTGCTTCTCTATCGATAGCTTTCCTGGCAATGCTGATGCGGGCTACGCTGTGTTTTGGCAGTTGAACTGCGGTATGGCGGGCGGCATTGAAACGGCGGCTCATGCTGGCAGGCTTTCTTGCGCCAGCATGGCATCCAGCGCATTGAGCAGGGGCTGGCAGGCGGGGATCAGGCAAACCCCGTTTTGCGCACCCTTGATGCCGCGCAGAAACAGATAAACCGCACCGCCCAGGTGTTCTTCGGGCAGATAGTTGCTTCCCAGGCGCTGTTTCAACAAGCGGTGTAGCGCCAACAGGTAAATCGCGGCCTGTACGTCATAGCGGTGCTCGGTCATGGCGTGGGCCAGAGCGTCAGGGTGATAGGCTGCATCGTCTTCGCCCAGATGATTGGACTTGTAGTCCAGCACCCAGTATTTGCCTTGGTGCTCAAACACCAAGTCGGCAAAACCCATCAGCATGCCGTGCAACTGGCGCTCAACCAGCGCTGGCCGATCAAGCCCCGGCAACAGGTGCAAGCGGCACTGGGCATCGACTTCTTTGGCCTGCATGCAATTGGCTGGCAGCCAGAACTCCATTTCGGGCATGAGGTTGACCAGATCGACCAGTGCCGCGTCGGGTCCGGGCAGCCTGGTTTGCACCACATCAGTCAGCCACAGCAGCACATCTTGCGCCTGCGCGCCACGGCCGGCGCGCTCACAGCGGCGTTGCAGGCGCGTGGCCATTGGCGCGTTGTCAGCCAAGGCAAAACGCTCGCTTGCCAGCCATTCGAGTTGCTCGTGCAGAAAGTTGCCAGCCTCGGCGCCGCGTGCAAACTGGTGCCAGGCTGCCGGGTTGGCTGCCGCGCCGGTGGGTTCTGGTGGGGCAGCGGCATCGGGCATCAGGTCCGGTTCATCGTCTGCCGGTCGGGGCGCTTGCAGTGGCGACAAGGCAGACGTTGCGCCGGTCGGGGTCAAGCCCCGCGCCAGGCCAGAAAAACTGCCAATCGTCCAATGCCGCTCGAAGTCGGCCTGGTAGTTGGGCCGCTCCAGCAGCGGGGCATCTGCCACGCTGTGGCTCAACAGGGTGCAGGCGGTATCAGGCTCTGCTGCCAGCAACTGCATGCCCGCACAGGTGGCGGCAAACTGCTCCAGCGTCGCCAGCCAGTCGGCGGCGGCAATGGGTTCGGTGCCGCCGATCAGATAACCTGTGCCACTGTGGTGAGAGACGCAGTCCGAACCAGTCCCTGATTTGACGGCAGAAAACCCCACCCACAGAGCATGGCGGGCGCGCGTGAGCGCCACATACACCAGCCGCAAGTCTTCGCGCAGGCGGTCACGGTCAGCCAGCGCCAGTTCGTCCTTGCTGAACTGCAGCCGCAATTCACGCTGGCCGTCCTCATTGGCGAGGTTGACGAAGGACGTGGTTTTGCTGTCTTTTGCTCTGAAACTGCTGGCAAAAGGCAGGCAAACCAGGGGGTATTCCAGCCCTTTGCTTTTGTGAATGGTGATGACCTTGACCAGATCGGCATCACTTTCAAGCCGCACCACCTGTTCATCGCCCTGGGCGCTGCCCTCGTTCACCTCGGTGACCAGCCAGCGAATCAGCGACTGCTCGCCGTCCTGGGTGCTGCTCGCGGTTTGCAGCAACTCTGCCAGGTGCAGGAAATTGGTCAGTTTGCGCTCGCCATTCGGGGCCGCCAGCCAGCGCGCTGCCAGTCCCAGTTGGTGCAAGGTCTGGCGCAGCATGGCCAACACGCCTTGCATTTGCCAGACGCTGCGCAATTGGCGCAATTGTTCACTGCGGGCATCAAACGCTTCGTCGTTGGCAGCCAGCCAGCCCAATTCAGCCAGACTCAGGCCAAGCGTGCGGGTGGCCAGCCCGGCGCGCACCAGCCGGGAGTCCTGTGGCGTGGCAACAGCGCGCAACCAGTGCACCAGGTCATGCGCCTCGCGACTGTCAAACACCGAATCCTTGTCGGACAGGTAGACCGAATCAACTGAGCGACGCTGCAGTTCGCGCCGCACCGCTGCCGCTTCCTTGCCGGTGCGCACCAGAATCGCGATATCAGCGGGGCGCAGCGGCTTGAAGCTGGCTGGCTGACCGGGCTCGTCAAAACCGGC